>JBAXSA010000620.1:0-1790 GCA_037130945.1 Pseudomonadota bacterium
GTGTGTTGTCCAGTGCCCAACCGACCAGGGTAGAGATGTGGGTAATGGCATGATGAAGGATGCCCAAAAATCGTTTCCAGATTGGTCGAGAGATACCACTTTTGCGCGGCGTCGAAGCGGGTGATGTAGCGTTGCAACTGGCGCAAATCCGCGCTGCCAAAGCGTTTCAGATAAGCCTTCAGCTCGTACTGAATGAACCCGACAAAGCGAACCTTGCCGCTATTGTCCTGCACGCCCTGGAAAATCTGCTGCAAGGCCGCGTCACCCGCTAGTCTGGGCTTGTCGGCGGCGTATTCCAGATAACGCCCGAATTCATCGAAAAAAATGACGACGCTGGAAAATGCGCCATTCGGGCCGCAATAAAGCTCGCACAGCGTGTTAATCAATTCCTGTGCCGATTCCTGGCCAATCACTGGAATCGGCGAGCCATTGGCATCTGTATAGATGGCATCAACGGCGGTGTAGATAGCCTCGTCGTTGTCACGCAGACGGGCACAAATATCCGTCGCTTCCAGAGCCGGTAGATGCCGTGCGAAACTGTCGGCGCGGAAGCCAAAGTTACGTTCGACGAACTGTTCCGCCGTTTGAAAGCGCGGCGACAAATCGCGGATAGCACCGGCATCGACGCCGTAGCGGTGCAACTGGGCGAAGACCGCCTGGCTGAGGGCATTGCCCAAGTGGAATCCCGCCATCCCGTCCAATGGCAACACCAGCACCGGCTTGGACAGTTGCGCGACCTGCATGCGAACTTCCGCGCCCAGGTCTTTGTCGGCCTGTTCGATATGTGCCAGCACGGATTCCGTAATATCACCCTGTTTACCCAGCAGGGCCGCGCACGTCAGGGCCAGGTGGGATTTTCCGGAGCCGTAACCGGCAACGACCATCCAGTAAGGATTTTCCTCCTCACCACGCCACCCGGCTTGTATCGAACGCAACAGGTCGCGAACGAAACTGGCGCTATCCTTCAGGCGATAGCCGCCCTCGATGCCCTCGTTTTCCGCCACATCGGCGGCATGGTAGCGCGGGCCGTGAAAAACGAAGGACTGAGCAGCCTGCCGTGCTCTCTCCTTATGCGTCTGTACCCAGCACAACTGGACAGCGCCCTCGAAAAATCGTTCGCCGTGAAAGTGAACCAGTTTGCCAATTTCCATCGACCTTCTCCCCTTGATGCGCTCTAAGTCTACATCAAATCAGCCCGTCATAAAGCATGCCGACTACCTGTTCGGTTTCGCGCAAGCGCAACAGAACCGGCGTTCCCGTATGGCGATCCAATTGGATAATCCCCTGGTTTACCATCCAGTCAAGCCAAGTGGCCACTTGAACGTTTTCCCAGCCCGTCAGGGCAAGAAAGCGCGTTTGAGCAGTGAATTCATCGAATGCCAGTTGCAACTGGCCGGCGAACAGTTCATCCCACAACAGGTAAAGATAAATGGCATAAGCGGGAAAATACACCGCTTGGCAGGGCGCGTTCTGACGTGTGAAAACGCACTCCTTATCACGGGTTTCCACTTGCAACGCGGTGATGCCACCCCACGCCCGGGGTTCGGTATAACCGCGCAAGATCAGGCTGGACAAGCCTTTCAGGTAGGCCGCGTTGCCGTGCCGTTCTCGCAAGACGGCGAGATAATCCACCTGGGTGAAGCGCTTGCCAAGACGGAAAGCCCCCTCGCCAAACAGTACAAACCACGCATCGGCGACGCCAATGGCCGGCGTGACAAGACCACAACGCCGACTGACAGCGATTCAGAGCATATCAATAGCGCTGCAATTGACAGCCTGTGCATATACTC
>JBAXSA010000621.1:0-1772 GCA_037130945.1 Pseudomonadota bacterium
TGGGCGACGCCCTGCCAGTCGCGCACCAGCTTGGTGCCGGGCAGCAGGCTGATCCCGGCTTCGGGCGCCCGGCGTTTCACCGGTTTGTCCTCGACCAGGGCGTTGAGCTTGGTCAGATGGGCGGCCGGGAGGCCGCCGAAGGTCAGTTCCTGGATGCGCTGGGCCAGCCCCTTGACCAGAAAGCCTTTTCGGTAGGCCGGTGGCTCGGAACCAAAGTATTCCTGCCAGAGTTCTTTCAGTTCGTTCTGGGGTTTTCCGTGTAAATCGGCAATTTGCTTGAGGATAGGTAAGGCCATCACTTCTCTCCGCGCCGGGTTTTGGTGCGGACATGACCGCTCTGTTCGGCGGTGAAGTCGAGAGAACATTCTCTCTCCTTACCCATTGACTTGGCTTGACTTTCAACTCGTCGGACGCAGGCGCGAAGGATACCAGCAGCCAGGATACGCGCGACCTTATTCAAGCGTTCATCGGCGGTCAATTGGTCCGGTGCAAGCATGCGGCTTGTCCTCTCCCGATATCTGCAAAACCATCATCTCTGACGGCATTCAGGAAGACTATCAGAGAAGTTTTGGCATAACCTATTTTGAATTGTTGATCGTAAAACTGATAAGTTGTGCGAGTTTATTCTAATATTATCTTTGGAAGGAAGGTTTAATTTTGATTAAGGCATCGGCTTCTTGGCCAGAACCGCTTTCTTTCGGCTTCGAACGACTCCTCCCGGCTTCGCAGGACTCCGCTCATTCCCCGATACCACGTCTCGCTGTGCAGGCATCAATGCCTTTGCGTAGGACTACGCACAAACACGTTGAGACCATATTCATACTTATGTATGATTATAAGCCTCTCATTCCGCCAGAATTCCGCTGGCGGTCCTATTCCGAAACCCGCCGCCGGAGAGCCTGACCGATGTTGCAACTCACTCCGACCAATGAGAATCATCACCCAAGATTCGCCACTCCCGAGTCGCTTGCCGATGTGCGGCACCTCAATCAGAAGCAATTGGCCCAGCGCTGGTGCCTTTCACACCGGACTCTGGAGCGCTGGCGGTGCCTGGGGCAAGGGCCGGTCTGGCTCAAGGTCGGCGGCCGGGTTCTCTACAGGATAGAAGATGTCCAGAATTATGAGAGATCAAAAGTTGTAGCAGCGCCCAGGTCATGAACAGCTAACGCAGGCGCTTTGCGCAATCTTACGCTCAACCACGCAAGGATACGCTAAAGTACTCAGGAGTACTTTCCAAGACGCATGACCCGACATTTGCGCGCATTCCTACGATAATGACTTTTTTCTCTTGAGCGCATGAATTCGTTTCCGTAGCCTCAGCTTATCGACTTGCGGCGGAGGCCAGAAATGATCACCCAGCATTTGAACCAGACCCAATTGGCCGTGCGATGGACCATCTCCCCCCGAACCCTGGAGCGATGGCGCTGGCTGGGACAGGGGCCACGATTTCTCAAGATCGGTGGGCGCGTGATCTATCGCCTTGAAGACATCCAAGCCTTCGAGGCCGAGCAGTCTCGGGCAGGCCCAGGGTTCAGTGAAGGAATGCCGTCACCGATAGCCGGTCGGTGATCCTCCTCGCCGAGATCAGAGAGTAAGCAGGAATAAATTCTAGGTTTGGGGAGCGATGGGATGGAAATCGTCTCCATGAGCGCCAAAAACCGTGGCGGCACTTCGCGAATAATGGAGGCCTGATATGGCTATAGCTGCTCACATTTCGCTTTCTGGATGCAATCAAGGCACGTATGGATTTCAGATCATCACAGCTGATCAAC
>JBAXSA010000622.1:0-1771 GCA_037130945.1 Pseudomonadota bacterium
GATCTGGAGGATCGGACGGATTAGGAGGGGACGAACCTACGGGTTGCTGTAATAGCCGTATTTTTGCCGTAATCCCAGAGAAAAAACCACCAAGTTTTATGCAATTTATGGGGAGATATCCGGGTGAAAAGATCGATTTGGCTGATACTGTTGGCCAATGTCTTGGGGACGGCAGGGGGTGAAGAAGTAGTCATTGGGCTGAACTATCCCGAGACAGGGCCTTACGCGATAGAGGGTCTGGCGCAAGTCAGGGCAGCCGATCTGGCTGTTGATGAAATCAATGCCGCTGGTGGCATCCTTGGCAAACCGATCAAGCTTGCCAAACGGGACTCAAAGTCCGAGCCCGATGTCACGAAGGTCAATGTAACAGAACTCATCGACAAGGAGGGGGCGGTGATGCTCTTTGGTGGATCGAGCAGCGCTGTGGCCATTGCGGGCGGCGAGGTGGCGCGATCCAAGGATCGGATCTATTTTGGCACCCTTACCTATTCGAACGAAACCACAGGTGCCAATGGACACAAGTATATGTTTCGCGAGTGTTACAACGCCTGGATGGGTGCCAAGGTGTTGGCCAAGTACCTGAACGAGAAATTTGCCGGCAAGAAATACTTCTACATCACCGCCAACTACACTTGGGGTCATACCACGGAAGCGTCGATACGCAATTTTAGCAATACCAGGGATGCTGCCGTTCACAAAAACATCCTCACCCCCTTCCCGGGTGCCACCGAGGTAGACTTCAAGAAGGCCCTGACCTTGGCCAAGGCCAATAATCCAGACGTGTTGGTACTGGTACTCTTCGGCAATGACATGGCCGAAGCGCTCAGGCTGGCGACCGTCATGGGTCTCAAGAAGACTCTGTCCATCGTGGTGCCTAATCTTACGCTTGGTATGGCGGAAGCGGCTGGGCCCAAGGTCATGGAGGATGTGGTGGGTGCCGTGCCCTGGGAGTGGAACGTCCCGTATCAATATGGCTATGAGGAGGGGAAACGATTCGTCGAAAAATTCGCTGCCAAGTATGCTACCTACCCCTCGACTTCAGCGGCTTCTGCCTACACAATTCTCTACGAATACAAGGCGGCGGTAGAACGGGCCAAAAGCTTCGATTCCAAGGCCGTCATCGCCACCCTCGAAGGACATACTTATCGGTTGTTGAAAGACGAGCAGACGTGGCGGCCTTTTGACCACCAGAGCGTACAGACTGTCTATGCCGTCAAGGGCAAACCACAGGCGGTGGTACTCAAGGATAAGTTTAAGCAGGATTATTTCGAGATCATCAATGTCATGTCGGGCGACGAGGCGGCCAAGAGCCGTCAGGAGTGGGAAGAGGAACGGAAGGCCGCCGGCGCATCCACCGAGCTGCAATTTTGATTGGAAATGCGACCAACTCCGAGAACCAATCCTCGAAGACCGTTCCGTCAGTTCCAAGATTGGGATTCAGAACAAGGTCAGACAGTTCCATCTTCCCAACGAAGCAACGAAGCAATCGCAACTTTCGGAAACCGAAGGGGTAAAGAATGAAGTCTATGAAATTCCTGCTTCCAGTACTCACCCTGGTGCTGACGGTGTGGGATCTCCAGGCCGCTGATTCACAGATTATTGTCGTCAGTGCGCCGGGGCCACGAAATATTTCCTACCTGCCGATCGACCTGATCCCGGTTATTGGTGCCGACCAGGCCGAGGGCGTCCAGTTGCGGATCATTCACACCGGCGGCGGCGCGGTGGCGTTGAACCACATGATCACACGCAATGCCGACTTCGCCGTGGCGGG
>JBAXSA010000623.1:0-1769 GCA_037130945.1 Pseudomonadota bacterium
GTTTCATCGCATTTATTATCGACATCACCGAACGCAGGCAAACTGAACTGGCGTTAAAAAGATTCCAGGCCATCATTGATTCCACGGGTGACGCCATCATCAGCAAGACGCCGGATGGCATCATCCAGAGCTGGAATCAGGGTGCCGAACATCTGTTCGGCTATACCGCCGCAGAAGTCATAGGCAAGCCAATGCAGATACTGATTCCTGCGGATCGGGTGGACGAGGAGCCGGCACTGCTGTCGCGGATTGTGCGGGGCGAGAGGGTCAAGCATTTCCCCACGGTACGTCAGTGCAAGGATGGCCGCCTGATCCAGATTTCCGTCACCCTCTCTCCCGTCCTGGACGACCAGGGCCGCGTGGTGGCGGTCTCCAAAATCGCTCGTGACATCACCCAACAGTTACTCGCCCAGGAACAGTTGGTCAAGTTGTCCAAGGCCGTGGAAAACAGTCCGGCCATCGTCGTCATCGTCGACACAAAAGGCACGATGGAATACGTCAACCCAAAATTTACCGAGGTGACCGGCTACTCGGCAGAGGAGGCGATTGGCCAGAATCCGCGCATCCTCCAGTCCGGCAAGGCCACGCGGGCGTTCTACGAGAATCTCTGGCAAACCCTGTTGGCCGGCCAGGTCTGGCAGGGAGAATTTCACAACCGGAAAAAGAACGGCGAAGAGTATTTCGAATTGGCCACCATTTCTCCACTCCGTAACAACCAGGGTGTCGTGACCCATTTCGTGGGGGTCAAGGAGGATATTACGGAGCGTAAGCAACGCGAAAAAGAGGCCGCAGAATTTTTACGCAAGATTGATCAGCAGAATCTGCGTTGGGATCTGGCTGCGGATTCTGCCCAGATTGGGGTGTGGGATTGGGCCATCCCGGAAAACCGGCTGATCTGGGATCAACGGATGTATGCCTTGTATGGCGTGCGAGAGGCGGATTTTTCCGGGGCCTATCAGGCCTGGCAGGATGGTCTGCACCCGGATGACAAGGCTCGTGGTGATGAGGAGATCCACCAGACCCTGCGGGGAGAACGGGATTTTGACACCGAGTTCCGGGTGGTTTGGCCGACTGGCGAGATCAGGTACATCAAGGCCGCAGCCCTGATACTGCGCGATGCCGAGGGCAAGCCGTTGCGGATGGTTGGGGTCAATTACGACATCACCGACCGCAAACAGAACGAGGAAGCGCTGCGCCAGGCCAGGGATATGGCAGAGGCCGCCAATCGGGCCAAGGGCGATTTTCTGGCCAACATGTCGCATGAGATCCGGACGCCGATGAACGCGGTCATCGGCCTGACGCATCTCTGTCTCAATACCGGACTGAGCGAGAAACAGCGTGATTACCTGGAAAAAGTGCTGCAAGCCGCCCAATCCTTGCTCGGCATCATCAATGATATCCTCGATTTTTCCAAGATCGAGGCCGGCAAGCTCCTCATGGAGCGCATTCCTTTCGACCTGGAAAGCGTGTTGGATCATCTCGCCTCCATCACCGTCGTGCAGGCGGAAGAAAAGGCTCTCGAACTCTCGATGGAAACCGCACTGGACGTACCGCCGCATCTGATCGGCGATCCGCTGCGCCTGGGGCAAGTCTTGCTCAATCTGGTTGCGAACGCCATCAAGTTTACCGAACAGGGCGAGGTTCATGTCTGCCTGGAACTCGTGGAAGCAACGCCACGGGACGTGGTATTGCGTTTTCGTGTCCGCGACACCGGCATTGGCCTCAGTGCGGCGCAGATCGCCAATCTGTTCAAGCCCTTCACCCAGGCC
>JBAXSA010000624.1:0-1769 GCA_037130945.1 Pseudomonadota bacterium
GAACGAATCCGGTCTGCCCTGTCATGTTCCCAAGGGCGCGTTCTATGTGTTCCCGTATGTGGGTGACTATGGCTTGAGTTCCAAGGAGTTTGCCATGCGCCTGCTCGACGAGGAGAATGTGGCTTGCGTCCCCGGCAGCGCCTTTGGCGCCTGCGGAGAAGGTTTCCTGCGTTGCGCCTACGCTACTGACATCGAAGAGATCAAGGAAGCCACCGTGCGCATCGCCCGCTTCGTGGAGCGGCTTCGCAAACGCTGAACGCCGGGATCGCTTTAGAGGATGGTCTTCTTGGTCAACTTGATCAGCACCTTCCACAGCTTCTCCGGCGTCTCTTCAGCTGTGAGGGCTTTGCGGGCTTCCGCATCCGCAAAGGTTTCCGCCAAACCAGCCAACAGCTTGAGGTAGAAGGCACTGGCAGCGGTCGGAATGACCATGTAGAAGAAAATTTTGGAAAGCTTGTCGCCGTCCGCGCCGAATTTTACGCCCTTTTTGCTAATGCCAAGCGTCAAGGTCAGCCCGCCGCCTTCAACACCGCGCACGTGCGGAAAAGCGATGCCGTTTTCAACGGCGGTTGAAACGATCGCTTCGCGACGAAGCGCGGCGTCGTGCAGGTCGTCACAGCTTTCGACATAGCCCTGCTCACGCAGGTTGTCGCACATTTCAAGCAGGATTTTCTCTTTGGTTGTTCCTTTGAGCGACGGGATCATCAACTCCGGCGAGGAGAACCGTTCAATGCCGCGCTTGACGGGATCGCCCCAGCGGCGGCGCGGCGAGTTGCGGGTAAGCGGCACATCGGGCGCATAGAGAATGCGCGTGCAGTTGGGGCAGCGGTTGAGTTCATCGCCGCCGTTGATGCTGTTGACCATCGTCTTGGTCAGAGCATATCCACAACCGGAGCAATTATCGCCGGTAATCGGGACAATCGCCTCGATGTTCTTTTGCAGAAGCCGGTTAAAGTGCGTTTTGAGTTCAACCGGCAATTCGCCGGCCATTGTTGCAACGCTCTTGTCGAGTTGCTGCAGGCGTGCGGACGGCATGGAAGCCTGCTGCTGCGCGCGGGCGACGATTAGATCCTGCAGCTGTATCAGATGTTTAATTGTGTGTCTTTCTTTGCGAACCATTGGACTTATACTCCTTTTTTATATTTTTTCGGCGGCCGAGACGAAGGCGCTGTACAGCTCGTCATAGGTGGTCGTCACAGGAAACTGGGGAAATTCGGCGATTACATTTTTCGGCGGACAGAACAGGATACCCGCGTCGGCCTCGGCCAGCATGGCGGTGTCGTTGTAAGAGTCGCCTGCGGCGATCACTTTAAACTTCAGGTAATGCAGCGCCTTGACCGCCTCGCGTTTCTGCTCGGGCATACGCAGATGATAATCGGCCACACGCCCGTTGTCGTCGATCTTGAGGCGATGGCACAAGAGGGTCGGATGGCCGAGCTGCTTCATCAACGGCGCAGCAAAATCGTAAAAGGTATCGGACAGGATGATCACCTGAAACCTTTCGCGCAGGCGGTTGAGGAAGTCGTGCGCGCCAGGCAGCGGGCCCATCCCGGCAATGACCGCCTGAATATCGGCGAGCTTCAAATGGTGTTCGTCGAGGATGCGCAGGCGCTGACGCATCAGCGCATCATAGTCCGGAACATCGCGGGTTGTGGCGCGCAGTTCCTTGATGCCGGTACGCTCCGCCACGTTGATCCAGATCTCCGGAACAAGCACCCCTTCCAAATCTAAACAGGCAATCTGCATGAATATCCTTTCAGCCTCCGAAA
>JBAXSA010000625.1:0-1767 GCA_037130945.1 Pseudomonadota bacterium
AACAAAATATCCGAAAAATGTTTGAAAAAATATCTACCAACAATATTAATCCCGAGCGCGGTGCGGCAAGCGAGGGGAATTTCTACGAACCCAAGGCAGAGCACATCGGGCCGGGAATGAACCATCGGATTCAGCTGTTGCGGAAGCTGAGTGTCGAAACAGAACCATCGCTTTCCATCGAAAGGGCGTTGCATGAGACGGCGTTTTACAAGGAGAACTTCGGCAAGATGTCCATCCCGGTGTTGCGGGCGGCAAATTTTTATGACCACTGCATGCGGAAGGAAATCTACCTGGGCGAGGGGGAGCTGATCGTGGGCGAGCGGGGTCCGCGGCCTAAGTGCGTGCCCACATTTCCGGAGCTGACCTGCCACAGCGTAGAGGATCTGAATGTGCTCAACACCCGCGAACTGCAGCGGTACACCATCAGCGAAGCAGATATCGAAACATACCGCTCGGAGGTGATTCCATACTGGTCAGGAAAGACCCAGCGGGATCGGATTTTTTCGCACGTGCCGGAGGCCTGGCGACTGGCTTACGAGGCGGGAATGTTTACCGAATTTATGGAGCAGCGGGCACCAGGCCATACTACGCTAGATGGGAAGATCTACAGGAAGGGGATGCTCGATTACAAACGGGAGCTGGCGGCCAACCTGGCTGCGCTCGACTACCTGAATGATCCCGAGGCGACTGACAAGGCGGAGGAGTGGAAGGCGATGGAGATCTCGTGCGATGCGGTGATTTTGTTTGCGGAGAGGCATGCGCAATTGGCGGAGAAGTTGGCCGAGGAATTGTCGGTGGTTGCAAATCATGGCCGGCAGGCTTCCAGCGAAAGCGACATCCGCCGAAAGGCAGAGCTGCTGAAGATAGCTGAAGTGTGCAGATGGGTGCCGGCGAATACACCGCGCAACCTGTGGGAGGCGATCCAGATGTACTGGTTCGTGCACCTGGGCACCATCACCGAACTGAACGGCTGGGACGCGATGAACCCCGGCCATTTCGACCAGCACCTGGCACCGTTTTACGAAAAAGATCTGGCCGACGGTACCCTAACCCGGGAGCAGGCCAAAGAGCTGATCTCCTGTTTCTGGATCAAGGTGAACAACCATCCGGCCCCGCCCAAAGTGGGGATCACGGCCCGGGAGAGCGGTACTTATAACGACTTTACCAACATCAACATCGGAGGCATCCGGGGCGATGGGAGCGACGGTGTGAGCGATATATCCTATCTGCTGCTGGAGGTGGCTGAAGAGCTGCACATCCTGCAGCCGGGATTCTCAGTGCACATCAGCAACCAAACGCCCGACAAATTTCTGCTGGCTGCAACCCGCGTGATCCGGCAGGGACATGGCTATCCGTCGGTCTTCAATCCTGACGTCTATGTGGCCGAGCTGCTGCGTCAGGGCAAATCGCTGCAGGATGCACGCGAGGGGGGATGCAGCGGCTGCATCGAGGTGGGGGCTTTCGGCAAGGAGGCCTACCTGCTCACCGGCTACCTCAACGTGCCCAAGATTCTGGAGGTGACGCTCAACAACGGGATCAATCCGGTTACGGGTATCACGGTAGGGTTGCAAACCGGTGATCCGCGCACGTTTAAAAATTATGAGGAGCTCTACGGGGCTTTCCTGAAGCAGCTCAACTATGTGGTCGACCTGAAGATGCGGGTGAGCAACTACATCGACCGGATGTTTGCCAAGTATGCGCCGGCGCCGTTCCTTTCGGTGGTGACCGACGATTGCGTGGCGCGCGGCAGGGATTACTACGACGGCG
>JBAXSA010000626.1:0-1765 GCA_037130945.1 Pseudomonadota bacterium
TTAGCGATCAGGATGTCGGCCCTTCCTTGGGGCTAGGGCGGCGACGGCACCGCCCCAACATGACATGCCTTAAAAACCTAAATTATTCATGAAGTTAGCAAACTCCGGCGAATTGGTGAAATCAGTAATGAAAGTATTACGCGATTCCCCCTTCGCGAGCCGATCCAGATAATATTGCAAACCAGCAGTCTCAGGGTCACGCTGAAGAAAGGTCTTGTAAAGATTGGTGATGTATGCCGTATTGCTGGTCTTTCTATTCAGATACTCTGGACTGTTGAAGAAGTCCGACCCCATTTGCCGGAATGCGGGTTTAACATCTCCCTGAGCTTGTGCCTTGGCGATCTTGTCCTGGTAATAGGCCAATCCAGACGGTTCAGGGGCACGTCCCAGAATGGTTTGATAGTAGAGGGTGATCAGGGTCACAACGGAGGAATTATCGAGCCGGTGCGTCTTGAGGAAGTTCCAGCTATTGCCGAGATAATCGGCCGTTATGCTGTGGCCTCCCCCAGTGTGGACAATGCGGGCGGTCTTTTCACCGGAGAGATGGTTCGCCAGATTGCAGGTATGGGCGAAGGGGACGACATTGTCATCGTCGTTGGCCTGCAGGAAACCGGGGGGTACCCGGGAGACGCTGGCCGTTGCAATAGGTCGGTGGATGGCACCGGTGCTGACGCAGCTGCTGGCGATCCAGCCCGAACTGGCACAGCTGCGCACCTCGCCGGGAGTGCCCGGGGTTGGGCTCAGGGTACAGGGTGTCGGGTCGCCATAGGTCGTACCACTCAAAACCAGCCCGCCCCCCGTCTCAGCAAAAGCGGCAATCTGGTTGTTGAGGACAGCGGCCACAAAGTAGGAAAAAAACGCCCCGTTGGAAAAGCCGTTGACATAGACCCGGGAGGTATCCACGCCGTAGGCCCGCTGGGCCTCCTGGATCACGGCGCGCACCAGCGACAGATCGGAATTGATGTCGGGATTGCTGCTGACTGGCGCGTTGATCTGGTTGTCCGGACTGCCATCGTTGCTGGCGGTCTCATAGTACAGGCTGCCCGCACTGTGGTTGTCCCAATCGCCATAGGTGAGGGTGCGCTGCATGGGCAGTGCCAGCACCACCTGCTCGCGATCGGCAAAATCGGTCAGATCGCCTCGGCCAAAGTCGTCGGCAATATTGCTCCAGAGATCCGAACCCGTCGGACTCAACAGGATCAAAAGCGGTAGGGCGCTCTGCTGGCCAGGACGATAAACCAGAACCTCGCGGTTGAGGGTGTTGAGGGTCAGGGTGGCCTGGGTGAGTCCGGAGCCGTTGTTGTCCCTCGGGGTGCTGGCCGGAAAGGTACCGGAATAGCTGACCTGGGAGACCTTGATCGAGCCCGTCATGCCGGAACCCAAGGCTTGACCCGTGCCGGATTGCCCATGAAAACGACAGTGATAAAACCAGGTAGTGCCAGCTACGGCATTGGCTGGCACTGTCCAGCCATAGGACTGACCAGAGGAAAGACCCACGGGAAACGAACTATCCGAACTTGGTCCACCGGCCATGGCATTCGTTGAGTCCAATGTTACCGTATGGGCGTCGGTATCCGCATTTGTCCATTTTACAATTGTGCCAGGGGTGACTCTGATCTCCCGAGGTGAGAACTGATCCTGGTTTGTCATAGTGACAACCGTGGTAGCCTCCGAGTTGGATGCAGCCATTACATTGCACATACCCACGAGACTCAGACCAGCAATCAATAAAAACAGCCAATTCAGTATGTTTCTAATCTTCATA
>JBAXSA010000627.1:0-1765 GCA_037130945.1 Pseudomonadota bacterium
CATAGTGAGAGATGCGCCCATCGGCTTGGCGCAGGGGCGTGACAATGGCGAACTCGAGATACTCGCTGCCATCCTTGCGCCGGTTGACGAACTCGCCTTTCCAGGTCTTGCCCTGAAGCAGAGCATTCCACAGCTCCTGATAGGTCTCCGGCGGGGTCTTGCCGGACTGGAGAACACGGGGGTTTTGGCTGATGACTTCCTCGGGGTGGTAGCCGGTGTTTCGCAAAAAGGCCTCGTTCACATGTTTGATGCGGCCACCCAGATCGGTGATGACAATACTCTCCGGGCTCTGCTCAATCGCCAGGGCGAGTTCCCGTAGCTGTTCCTCGGCCTGCATACGCCGGGTGATGTCGGTCAGGGTGATGAGAATCGCCTTCTTGTCAGCGCCGATGTCCCGCCTGATGCTGTCCATCTGCACCTGAATCACCGAGCCATCGCCGCGTTGCAAGGCCAGTTCTACACTGCTGGAGGTACCGCATTCTTTGACGTGCCGGAAATGCTGGATCCAGAGATTCTGATCTTCTGGCTTAACGTACGCAGCGAAGCGACGACATAGCAACTTCGCACGATCTACACCCAGCATCTTTACCGCAGTGAGATTGCTCTCCTTGACCGTGCCTTCGGCCGAGAGCGTGAGGTAGCCAACTGGGGCGAACTCATACAGATCCAGATAGCGGTCGGACAATTCCTGTAGGTGGGTCTGGGTCTCGCGCAAAGCTTCGTTCTGCATTTCCAGCTCGATCTGGTGTACCTGCAGATCGTACAGCAGTTCTTCCACCAGTAAGGTCGAGGGTGCGGAGGGTGCGGAGAGTCGCATTGCTTCCAGTTGCGCCTCGGCGGCGGCGCGCAGTTGCGGATCCGGCCGTTTCTTGTCGTTGTCTGGGTTCATGGATTTTCCAAAGGTTCAATCGTCACCATCGCCAGCAGGATCAATTCGGTGTTGCCCATCGCGGTGACGATGCGGCGGGCATTGAGTACCATGCGGCACAGACCGAGGCCGGGGAAGTTGAGTTCGACCCGGTAACCGTTCATCACCCGATTCTGCGGCAGGATGTTTTCGAGCAGTTCGCGCAAGGCGGGAATGGCCCACTGGCCGGTGCCCAGGGCATAGATCTTGCGGCCCAGGGTTTGATCGGCCGTGACCTGGAAGTGCTGGTAGAAAGAACGGCTGGCGGAGATGACCTGCAACGCGCTATCGAGTACGATCAGCGGCTCAACGACCGTGTCGACGATGCCTTCAGCCAGTTCCCGCGCCTGTTGCGTCGCCGCCTGCAGCGTCGCCGCCAGTTCTGCCGTCGTCCGCCGAAGGCTATCGCCAAGGCGCTTGAATTCGGTGACGTCGGTGAAGTTCAATACCACGCCATCGATCACGTTGTCGAGCGTGCGGTAGGGCTGGGTGCGCGCTAAATACAACACCCCGTCAAGGGTGCATATTTCGCGCTCATGGGGGATCAGCGTGTCGAGTACCCATTGCGACTCGACCAGCAAGTCATGACTGTCGAAATTCGACTGGATGTTGCCCAGCGGACGGCCGATGTCGCTGGCGATCAGGGGAAAAATCTTGAGCGCCTCGCGCGTGTAGTTCCGGATGAGCATGTTTCGGTCGAGGAACAGGGTACCGGTATTGACGTTGTCCAGCAGGTTCTTCATGTCGTTCTGCATGCCGGCCAGTTGCTCGATCTTGCCCTGCAGTTCGGCGTTGACCGTGATCAGCTCCTCGTTGACCGATTGCAGTTCTTCCTTGGCGGTCTCCAGCTCCTCATTG
>JBAXSA010000628.1:0-1759 GCA_037130945.1 Pseudomonadota bacterium
GATGCGATTTTTACGGGCACCGAATTCACGAGTCGGGATAAATAATCACTTACATCCTGACGCCTTTGCCGCTGGCAGAACCCACCCCACCTACGATACCGGTAAGATCTGCCGACGAAAGCTCGGCAGTCAATTCCTCATCGGAAAAATTGTATCCAAGAGCCCCCGCCCTGGCCCTGATTTGCCCTGCATTCACACCTACAGAAAGGTCGAATTGCTGGCGGAAATCGGCATTTTCAGACAGTTTTTTCACGAACTCACGTGCATTTGACATGATACGCTCCTAATGGATCAAGTAAAGTTTCAGCGTGACAAATTATCTCGTCGCTAGCGGTTCGGTGATGGGTGTCTTACATCTTTGACCATCCGCTGACAGTTATTGTAGAGGAATACATCAGAAAGAAACTGTGAACGGAGTCACACAACAGGAAGTTTTCTCGAACCGGAAGGATTCCATGCACGCCCAATGTCAAACACCTCGCTGATCCAGGATAAGAATAAAAATGAAATATTGTGATCGCATTCACGGAATTTTCATTACCGGACTCATAGACTTTCTCCCATGGCAGTTTCGTCATCACCGATCCGCCATGAATTTTACCCTTTCAGGAGAATGATAATGAACCCCAAACAACTTGCCGTTACCCTCATGCTGTTGCTGGGAACGGCCACCCAATACACCGCCAATGCGACGCCAGTGACTAGCCACCCCCGCCTCTGGATCACCCAGACCGATCTGCCACGGCTGACCACTTGGGCCGCCTCCAACAACCCCATGTATACCCAGGGTCTGCTACCCGCCGTCCAGGCTGCGATCCAGGTTTACAACAACCAATTCTTTCCGGGTGGTCAGGCCAACCCCAATTGGCCGGATAGCGGCGTGATCACTTGGCCCCAGTACGTCACCGAATCCTATGCCGAGTTGTTCGCCTTCATGTCGCGAATCGATCCTGATTCCAACACCCGGATTCAACATGCCCAACGTGCCCGCAACCTGCTGATGCATGCCATCAATGAGGCTGCCAAGGGCCATTTGTCCGGCGCGTCGTTTCGTGACCCTCAGTTTGCTACCTCGGATCGATCGCGAATCTATGGCGAGGGTTTTCCCTTGACAGTGGACTGGATTTACGACGCCGTAGACGGTGTCGGCAACCCCATCCTCACCGCCCAGGACAAGGCCACCATACGCCAGGTCTTTCTGATGTGGGCCGACGACAACACCTTCGCGTTTCCCAATTACGTTTCGTGGCAACCCGGCAAGCCGGTACCGGTCAATACCTCCAGTTTGCTCACCACCATGCGTTACTCGATGAACAATTATTCCGCCGGACACATGCGACAGTTGATTATGATGTCGCTGAGCATGGACGACACCGACGATCCTCCAGTCAATCCGGCCCTGCCCGCCATGCAGCAAGGCAATAGCCTCCACAGCTATTTCGCCCAGGCCACAGGATCTGCACTCTATCAGGAATACGCAATGTTTGAGGACGCAGCGGTTGTCGCGTCGCAATACGGAGTTCCGACAACCACCAAGGATCTGGGATTAGCGAGTGGGGGTTTGCCTGCGGAAGGCATTTTTTATGGTGAATGCTTGAGTTTTGTCCATGGTGCCCTGCTGGCGATGCATACCGCTGGGGTGGACGATCCGACCGTATGGGGGCCCCAGGTATCCCTGATCGGCAGTCCCTACTGGGATAAATTTGCCAATGGTCTGCTTTCCTCGATCACGCCTAACCCCCAGACCTTAGTCAACTGG
>JBAXSA010000629.1:0-1758 GCA_037130945.1 Pseudomonadota bacterium
TTTCTCGATCAGGTCTTTGGTCTGGTATCCTCTGGAGGATATTCGGCGGCGGGTGGCGGCGTAACCTTGCAGACAAGGGCAATACGGATGGCAACCGGGTTCCAATTAGGCGACATCGCGGTCGATGTGGTGTTCAAGAAGGTCAAGCATGTCCGTCTCAGCGTCCACCTGCCGGACGGCAGGGTGCGAATATCCGCGCCCCGCAGCAGGAATCTCGCCAGCCTCCGGATCTTTGCCATTTCCAAGCTGGACTGGATCAGGCAGCAGCGGATAAAGATCGCTGAACAACCACGGGAGGCTCCCCGAGAGTACCGGAATCACGAAAGCCATTATGTTTGGGGCCAGCGCTACCTGCTCTCGGTCACCGAAGAACACACGGTGCCGGTCATCGAACTTGGACACGGCCAGATGCACCTGCGGGTTCGGCCAGATACTGATAGCACCAGACGAGAGGCCATCGTCGAGGCCTGGTATCGGGAACAGCTCAAGAAGGCCATCCCGCCCCTGATTGCAAAATGGGAACCGGTCATGGGGGTGAAGGTAGCGGCCTTTAGTGTCCGCCAGATGAAAACCCTATGGGGCAGTTGCAGTCGCGGACGCCGAACCTTGCGGTTCAACACCGGCCTGGCCAGGAAACCGCCCCACTGCCTTGAATATGTCGTGATCCACGAGATGGTTCACCTGTTGGAACGCACCCACAATCGCCGGTTTATCGCTTTCATGGATCGCTTCATGCCCGGCTGGCGCCTGCATCGGGAGGAATTGAACAAGCGGCCTGTGAGTTGGGAGGCCCCATCATCGCCAGGCGAATAGCCGATAAATCTAAGCCAGGCTCGTCTTTAAGGCGGTAAAATGGGGTATATTTACCTAATCGCCTTTGTTTTCTAAACCCTTTTTGTGCCTTGGTTACCGGAGATTTGCATGATGAATCCACATCGATTTGTCTGTGGGTTGATAATCTGGCTAGGGCTTGCTGGCTTTCTCCCAATAGCCCACGCCGTCGACCTTGCCATTTCGCATCTGGCGGCCAGCTCGCCATCCGGTACCATCAACCCGTCGGCAAACGGATCACTCCCCAATCTCACGCCCTTTCGTCCGAGCGGATGGACGGACAAGATCGTGGTGCGCAATGGCGCAGGGCAGGTCAAGCCGGACATCTTCTCCACCATCGACACGTTGTTTCTGGAGTGGGCGGTGATCAATAACGGCGGGACGGATGTGAAAAGTTTCTACGCCGTCGATCTCTACGTCGATGGGGTCAAGATAAAGATATGGGAGGACAATGACCTGCCTACTGGTTACTATCTGTACAGCATCAACGCCTATTCCCTGGCTTCCCTCAGTGCTGGAGCTTCGTTGGCCTTGGCACCAGCGCCGACGAGATGCTGGGCGAGTCACGGATGCGGGCGATCTACACGGTTCCAGTGCTATAGTTGAGTAACCGATCTCTCCACCCAGCCCAAGAGCAACCACATTTATGCGCCCTACTACCGGAGAATTGTTTATGTCGAACCACCGTTGTTGCCTCCTCTGGCCAGTCCTCTCAATTTCAAATGTGGCGAGATTTAGACATGGCTGACTGGGATGGTGGCTACAAACTGCTGTTTTCCCATCCGGAACTGGTGGCGGACTTGCTGCGTGGCTTCGTGCCAGAACCCTGGGTAGCGGAGGTCGACTTTGCCACGCTGACCCCGGTCAAGGGCAGCTACGTCAGCGACAAGCTGCGGCAACGGCACAATGACGTGGTGTGGAAGGTTC
>JBAXSA010000630.1:0-1757 GCA_037130945.1 Pseudomonadota bacterium
TCATGATTGTCCTTTACCTCGCCCTTATCGCCGGCATCGGCGTCTATTGCTTTCAGCGGGAAAAGAAGCAATCGACCACGGAGTTTTTCGTCGGCAGCCGGACGATTCCCTTCTGGGCGGCGGGCATCAGTCTTTATGCCACCAACGGAAGTTCGATCGGCTACATTGCGACCACGGCCAAGGCGTTCGCCACCAACTGGCAGTATTTCCTGAATAATATTTTTGGCGCCCTCGCGCTGGTCTTCGTGGCCATCTGGATTGTGCCCATGCTCCGGCGCTTGGAGTTGATGTCGGTTTTTACTTATCTGGATCAGCGGTTTCACCGGTCAGTGCGGATGCTGGCGAGTGCGCTCTGCATCATAATGCATCTCGGCGGGCGTATGAGCGTGATTCTCTTTCTCCCGGCGCTGGCCATTGCGACCATCACGGGCCTGAACGTGATCGTGAGCATATTGATCATGGGGTTGGTCACCATCGGCTACACCGCGCTCGGCGGGATGCGGGCGGTGATCTGGACGGATTTCGCCCAGGTGATCGTCAAGGTAGGCGGCCTGATCTTCGCTCTGGGCTACATCGTGTCCCGGCTGGATGGCGGCGTGACCGAGTTTGTCGCGACCGCCATGGCGGACGATAAAATGCGTCTGCTCGACTGGAGCTTTGACCTGACCAAGGCGACCGTCTGGGCCATTATCTTCCTTGTCATCCTCGAGACCATCCTGACCTTTCCGAAGGATCAGATTTTGATGCAACGCGTGTTTACGACCAAGTCCGACAAGGAGGCGGGGCGTTCAGTCTGGGTTTTTGCCGTCATGGTGATTCCGGGAAGCGCCCTTTTCTATCTCATCGGCACCGGGCTGTATGTATTTTACCACAGCCACCCGGAAAGAATGAACCCGATGCTGCCGATCGACGCCACGTTTCCGCTCTTCATTGCCGCTGAGCTCCCGACGGGGGTCACCGGCCTGATGATCGCCGGACTATTTTCCGCGGCGATGGCGACGATCTCCAGCATTCTGAACAGTGTCTCCACCATGATCTCGGTGGATTTCTACGAGAAAATATCCAAGAAGCCCGATCCGGCGTTCAGTATCCGCCTGGCGGAATGGATCACGGTAATCGCGGGATTGGTCGGCATCGGGCTCGCGATATTGCTTTCCCGTTTCAGCATTAATTCGTTCCTGGATGTGGCGCTCGAGTTCGCCGGGCTGTTTGGCGGGGCCTTTGGTGGGGCGTACACCTTGGGCATGTTTACCCGGCGGGCCAACTGGCAGGGCGTCCTGATCGGCATGATCGTCAGCTTTATTTCCACCTTTGCCGTCTGGTCGGTGGAACTGGTCCATCCTTTCCTTTACCTTGCGTTCTCCATTCTGGTTTCGATCGTGGTCGGTTATTTGGCCAGCTTCTTTTTTCCTGGCAATTACTATAATGTGCGTCAATATCGCCTCTCCGGCAAGTATCTGAAGGGTAAAGTTCAAATCGTTTAACGCTTTTAACGTCTTCAACGATTCTTCCAAATTCCATAGCAGGGCGCCACGGCAGAATCTTCGCTTCGTACAAATTGGTGGCATGCTTCACAGTGAAACGTACGACTGTGAATCTTTTTTGTTTTCCCTCTTTTTCCCTTCTCGGTTCTCTCCGAGAAAGTTATCCGCATACCTCGGTTCTGCCGACATACAGGACACAATTCGAATGCCATACGTTCTCCTTCGTTCTTCCTTGTTAACGCTAATCATAAACATTTTTCTGAGGTCCCACCC
>JBAXSA010000631.1:0-1751 GCA_037130945.1 Pseudomonadota bacterium
TGAGACTCGCATAACCGGTACCCGCGGAATTGGCGGCAGAAATCGTGGCGTTAAAAGTTCCATTTTCCGTGGCCGCCCCGCTGATCAAGCCAGTCGCAGTATTGATGCTGAGCCCAGCGGGCAATCCGATCGCACCATAAAAAGTCGGACTATTGTCTGCCGCAACCTGGAAGCTCAGGGGTTTACCGTTGATCGCCACCATATTGGCGTTGCTGGTGATCACGGGCGAGGGGGCGAGGGAGAAGGAGGCGTTAAAAGACTTTCCTTTGGATCCACTGACATTGACGGAGAGCGTAATCGGACTGGTTCCCGTTACCGTCACACCGGAATCGACAGACAAAGTTGCGAGCGAAGCACGGCCGTTCAAGGTGACGCTGATAGTTCCGGCGGCACTCTGAGTAGGATCGGCCACACCCACCGAAATACTGTTATAGGTTTCTTTGACGATGACCGAGCACTGCTTGTTCACAGTGATGATGTCCGCTGTGCCGCCGTTGTCCGGACCGCCCGTTTTGGCCCAGAAATTCGCAGCCACCACGCCAAGGATCTGACTCTTTACCGCTTGAATGCCAGCGGTCGTGCTTGTGGGTTCGGTATTGGAAAGAATCGTGACGTCTGGATTGGCCGCATAAGCCTTCACACTACTCACAGTTCGATTGGGAAGGATTACGTACGCATACTTCGCTCCCGTCGGATTCGCACCATGTTTCAGTAACAGTTTGAGATAATAATCGGTGTAGGTCGCAGTGTCAGAATCGGTTGGATTAATCGTTTTCCATGATCCAGATTCCGATGTGAATTGGGCCTGCAGGTTGGAGCCTCCCTCCGGGAAGTAGTACCCGGCCACGCCATCCAACACACACCAGGTTGGACTCGTACCTGTGCTGACCGTCACGGGGTTAGCCCAGGTCGTTGGTGCAGCGAGAGAATAAGCAGTGTCCGCTATGTTGAAAGTCGTCGTGCCTGTCTTTCCGAGCTTGCGATTCTCCACCGTGGTATCGACCTCACCGCCACTGGTGCAGGTGATGCCAGCTCCAAGACACACAACTTCGTCATCCAACATGAACCACGATTTCTTGGCGTAAAGTTGGGTCCCATTCGGATGCGCTGACATTCCGGCTACCCCGTAGGTCTTGCTCACTTGGGCCCCACCGACCCAGCTCTCGTCGGTGACGCCGGCGACAGCTTCACTTGGGATCACACTCAGCGGACTCAAGTCTGCCGTTGTTCCGGGCAGATGATAATAATCGATCGTCGCCCAGTAGTCGTCCATATATTGCGTATCCGGATTCCCCAAATAGAGGTAGGTGACCCCAGCTCCGGTGTACCACCCCTTCAAATTGGTCGGCGATGTGGTGTTGATCTCATAACCACCCACCCGGGTGGAGGACATGCTGAGACCAAAACTGAAGCCGTTGCGATGGGCGGCCACGCGATCCATCGAGGCGAAGTGATATTGGCCCGGCGCCACCTGGGGCGAATCCGCAAACGCTAGCAACTGGGTCGCGACGTCGGCAGGGGCGAAGGTGGCAACCGAGCGAATGTTTCCGATCACCTTCGCTCCGACTTCCGATTCATCTGAGGACGAAGATGCGATTGCACGGCCGCGTACCATGTCCATCATTGCTCCGTGATACATCAACGGGGCAAAACCATTCGTGATCCAGCCATAGAGATTGGAGACCTCAGGATCGGTAATCTCCCAATTGGAGCCGGCGAGTAGTTTGACCAAGATCGAAATATTCTCCATC
>JBAXSA010000632.1:0-1745 GCA_037130945.1 Pseudomonadota bacterium
GACGGCTATGCCGTGCACAACTTCGACCGCGAATACCGGGGCTGGATCAGTGCCCGCCAGGCCCTGCAGGATTCTCTCAATACCCCGGCGGTACGGATTCTGGCAACCTTGGGGCCCTCCCGGGTAGAACGATGGTTGAGCCACACGGGGGTCAAACTGGCCATGCCGCCACACGCCACGGGTGCGTCCCTACCATTGGCCCTGGGTGGGGTGGGTATCCGCCTTACCGATCTGGTCAGTCTGTACGCTGCTATGGCGAACGAGGGCCGCTGGCAACCGCTCCGCATCTGGGCCACCGATCCACCCGGCCAGAGCCAGACCCTGCTGCCCGCCATCGCGGCCTGGCAGATACGAGATTGCCTGGCCGGTACGCCGCCCCCGGCGGGTTTTTCCGCCGATACCGGGATCGCCTTCAAAACCGGAACCTCCTATGGCTTTCGCGACGCCTGGGCGTTGGGTTTGAATGGCCGCTACACGGTGGGGGTCTGGGTGGGGCGGCCGGATGGCGGCTATGCCCCCGACCAGACCGGGCGAATCCAGGCCGCGCCCCTGTTATTTCAAATCTTTGCCTTGCTGCCACCGGCGGATCCCGCCCCAGGTCTTCCGCCGCCGGGGACTTTGCCGCTGACCGCCGCGCAATTGCCGCCGGGTCTGCGAGAGTTTCCCGCCCGTCCCATGGCCGCAAGCGCGCCAACCGATGCCCCGGCCTTGCTATTTCCCGGCCCAAACACGCGGCTCGCCAGCGGCGGTGTGGTGGAATTCAAAGCCCAGGGCGGGCAACCGCCGCTGGCCTGGCTGCTCGATGGGCGACTCCTGGCGGACGCCACCTGGCGCCGTACACAATGGGCTATTAACGGCCCCGGTTCGCATCGTTTGACCCTGGTGGATGCCACGGGCCGGCAGACCAGCCGGGAGTTTTGGGTGGAACCTGATTCCCAATAGAATGCGTTCGAAATCGCATTGAGTAAGTCCCAGACGTTGGGCAGGTTGGGCAGCGATCTTCCCAATAAAAGAAATTGTCGGATTGGCGGGTTTTGTCCGTCCTGATTATCAAGGAAACCAGATCTACACGTCCTCCGTTCCGCTTAAAATATGAACATCAATCCCCCGACCACACCCATTTCAAAAACCAATTCGACCCTGAGCTGGGGTCAACGGCTTTTCCACAGGTTGTGGACTCTAGGGATTTTCATGGTTTTTTTTCCTTTGGTATTGCTATGCTGGGTAGCCTTTTACGTCACAGTGCAATACCTGCTCATGGCGTTGTATTTGGTCAGTCTGCCGGGATGGATGGCTGGCTTTCCCGGCGGTTGGGAGCCCTGGGGTTCCAGCGCGGTGAATCTTGTACTGTGGCTCGTCCTGATCCTGCTGCTTATGCCGACGCTGCTTTATTACCAATCATATCTTTTCATACGCTTGCGCCGAGGTAGCACGCCTGTGGGGCCGGGCGAATTCCGGATACAGACTTGTCTGCGACCGATCCGGCGTGGCCCGCCGTGGAAATGGCCATTTGGCCACAAAGATATTGGTGCCCTGTCAGTGTCCTCCGATGAAATACGCTTCCTCGGGAAGCGCTATAAGCTGAGCTTGCCCACTACGGATATCTCCGCCATCGCCGTGCGTAACCGCGGGTTTTGGAATCTGGTGATGCGGCCCTGGGTTTGGGAGGTTCGTTTGGAGTCCGCCGTACTGACACCCCATACCCGGTTGGTGATCACCGAAATGGGCGCCAAGGTCATCATGCT
>JBAXSA010000633.1:0-1744 GCA_037130945.1 Pseudomonadota bacterium
GGTCAGCCCGAGCAGGTCATCAATTATTTCTTTTTTGTTGCCGAAGCCGTCCGGCGTCTGATGGCGCGGCTGGGTGTGCGCCATTTTAACGACCTGATCGGTCGGCGGGATTTGCTGGATACCCGCCAGGCCATTGGTCACTGGAAGGCCCGGGGGCTGGATTTTTCCCGGCTGTTTTATCATCCGGTGGTCGACGCCTCGGTGGCCACGCACCACTGCGAAAGTCAGGATCACGGCCTGGATCGGGCGCTGGATCACGAACTCATCCGCCAGGCCCAGCCGGCCCTGGAACACCGCCAGCCGGTGCGCATCGAACAGCGGATTTACAACTATCAACGCACCGTGGGTGCCATGCTCTCGGGCCGAGTGGCGGAGCGTTTTGGTCATGCCGGGTTGCCGGAAGACTGCATCTATATCAAGGCCCAGGGCACCGCCGGTCAATCCTTCGGTGCCTGGCTGGCGCACGGCGTGACCCTTGAACTCGAAGGCGAGGCCAACGATTACGTCGGCAAGGGCCTCTCTGGCGGACGCCTGATACTCTACCCGCCCGCCCATTCCGGCATTGAATACGCCGAGGAAAACATCATCGTCGGTAATACAGTGCTGTATGGGGCCATCGCCGGTGAATGTTTTTTCCGGGGGGTGGCCGGGGAACGCTTTGCGGTGCGGAATTCTGGGGCCACGGCGGTGGTGGAAGGCGTCGGCGACCACGGCTGCGAATATATGACGGGCGGCATCGTCGTCTGTCTGGGTTCGACGGGCCGCAACTTCGCCGCCGGCATGTCGGGGGGCATTGCCTATGTGTTTGACGAATCCGGCGATTTTGACAGGCGTTGCAATCGGGCGATGGTCGAGCTGGAAACCATCCGGGAAGAGCCGGGTGAGGCTGCGGGGACTCTCGAAAGCCAGACGCCGCCCGATCTCCATCAGGATATGACCCGTCATGACGCCCTGCGGCTTCGCCAACTGGTCGAGTCTCACCTGCGCTATACCGGCAGCGAGGTGGCGCGCCGTCTGCTCGACGACTGGAGTGGCTACCTGCCACGCTTTGTCAAGGTGATGCCCATCGATTACCGGCGGGCGTTGCAGGACATGCAGGCCAGACAGCAAAAAATCGCCATGGGCACCGGACAGGGGGGGAGATAGTCATGGGAAAAACCACGGGATTCCTTGAAATCCAGCGCCAAGATCGTTGCTACACGCCGGTGCCCGAGCGCCTGGCCCACTACGGCGAATTCGTGATTCCGCTGGAAGAATCCGCGCTGGCCCAGCAGGGCGCACGCTGCATGGATTGCGGCATTCCGTTTTGTCACCAGGGATGTCCGGTTCACAACCTGATTCCGGACTGGAACGATCTGGTTTACCGGCACCGTTGGCGGGAGGCCATCGAGGTGCTGCACAGCACCAACAACTTTCCGGAATTCACGGGGCGGATCTGCCCGGCCCCCTGCGAAGCCAGTTGCACCCTGAACATCCCGGATACCCCGGTGGCGATCAAAACCCTAGAATGCGCAATTGTCGACCGGGCCTGGGAAGAAGGCTGGATTACACCCCACATCCCCCAACACCGCACCGGCAAGCGCGTGGCTATCGTCGGCTCCGGGCCTTCGGGGCTGGCTTGCGCCCAACAATTGGCCCGGGCTGGGCATGGGGTGACGGTGCTTGAAAAGCAGGATCGCATTGGCGGGCTGTTGCGTTACGGCATTCCCGATTTCAAGCTCGACAAGTCATTGATTGACCGGCG
>JBAXSA010000634.1:0-1743 GCA_037130945.1 Pseudomonadota bacterium
AGATTATCCGATGCAAAAAGTGTTAACTACTTTTGATATCTTATGAAGGATGCCAGACTGCGAGACAAAAGCAGATTGAGTCCGGCAAGGCTGACCGAGGCGAACGCGCTGGCGTTACCGCTGGCAAAAATATGGACGGATTCCTGGATTTGGTACTCGACATCGTGTGGGCCAATGGACTCGCCCATGCCGAGATTCACCTGAACCGGGCAATGCTGACACTGCCCGGCTATTTCAGGCCGACAAAGCTATGGGATCTTCTTGTCATCTACAAGGGCGAGTTGATCGCGGCCATCGAGCTGAAAAGCCAAGTTGGTTCGTTCGGGAACAACTTCAACAATCGAACCGAGGAAGCTATTGGCACTGCGCATGATCTCTGGACAGCCTACCGTGAAGAGGCTTTCGGCAAGCAACCGCGTCCTTTCGTTGGCTGGTTGATGATGGTCGAGGATGCCCTAAAATCCAGATGTGTGGTCAAGGATGCGTCGCCTCACTTTCTGTTTTCAAGGAGTTTAAGGGGGCTTCATACCTCATCCGGTATGACTTGTTCTGTCAGAAACTGGTCAAGGAACAGCTTATACACCACTGCCGCACTCATCACGTCGCCCCGCAATGCTGCCGAGACCGGTAAGTTTTCAGAGATGTCGGCAATGACAGGACTCAGGACATTTGTTACGACTCTGGCTGGTCACGTTGCCGCAGAGGCTGCGAGACTTGGGTGAAATACCGGCGTTTTGAAGGCTTGCCCGGGGGCCTCCGTAGGCGAAGAAAGTTCGCCAGGATGGTTCAATTATTATCATAGGCTCTATCCGCCATCTCTGGAGATTCCATGAACGATCACCCCGCCATCACCGCCGTACTGGCGATTGCCAAAAATGCCGCCGACGCCATCCTGGCCATCTACGACCGGGGGTTCGAGGTCACGGCCAAGGCGGATCATTCCCCCCTGACCGAGGCGGATCTGGCCGCCCACCGGGTGATTGTCGAAGGGCTGGCCGCGCTCACCCCCGGTTGGCCCGTGCTGTCAGAGGAGTCCGCCACCATTCCCTGGACAGAACGCCAGACCTGGTCTCGTTACTGGCTGGTCGATCCCCTGGACGGTACGAAGGAATTTATCCGGCGCAATGGGGAGTTCACCGTCAACATCGCCCTGATCGAGCAGGGCCGGCCGGTGCTGGGGGTGGTGTGGGTGCCGGTGACAGGAGTGGCCTACTGGGCTGCCGGCGGTCTGGCTTACGCCCAGACACCGGGAGCCCCTCCGCGCCGCCTGGCGGTATCAAGTCCTTGCCAAATCCCGGTGCGGGTGGTCGGCAGCCGTTCCCACGCGGGGGAGAGCCTGGCGGGTTTTCTGGCCTGGCTGGGTGAATACGAACAGGTGAGCATGGGGAGTTCACTCAAGCTCTGCCTGGTGGCGGAGGGTTTGGCTGATGTCTATCCGCGTTTGGGTCTCACCTCGGCGTGGGACACCGCCGCCGCCCAGGCGGTGGTGGAAGGGGCTGGCGGGTGTGTGACCGATCTTTGCCGGGTGCCTCTGCGTTATAACACCCGAGAATCCCTGCTCAATCCCCATTTTTTGGTGTTTGGGGATGCCGGCCGGGACTGGTTCACCGGATAGTGCGCTACAGGTAATGCTGGATGGGGAAAATGACTCTTGACAGAATGATAATTTCTATTAAAATGTCCTTTACATAATCTAAAGCAATGAGGAAAATTATATGTTTATAAAAATCAGAGACTGTTGCC
>JBAXSA010000635.1:0-1743 GCA_037130945.1 Pseudomonadota bacterium
GGGCGGGATATCTGGGTGCGCTATCAGTTCCCCTCTGACCCGGACACCTACCCGAATGGATTCGAATACGTGATGTTGGGACGGGTCATGGGTGGCGGGGTGCTCAAGGCCGAAGTCGTGCCCAATTTTGCGACCGTCAGTCAGAAGGTCTGCTTTGGGGGAGAAAGAAATGCCGTCGAAGGAGTTGCCCGGCTTCAGGTGAAGGCATCCACTTTCGTGACGTTTCTGACGGCGGTCTTCACCACCCGCGACGACAAGAATCCGCTCCAGGCGGCCAGAGCCGCTGTGGACGCGGCCGAACGTGCCGGATTACCGGAACTGCGACGCGAACACACGCAGGCCTGGCACGACTTCTGGCGACGATCTTTCGTGCAACTCGATGGCCGGGAATTCCTGAATCAGCAGTGGTTCCGCAATCTCTACCACTTGGCATCGGCTGTCAAACCCGGCAGCGTGGGTCCCGGCCAGATTGGTCCCTGGGTCCAGGAGGATTTTACAGACTGGGGAAATGACCGGCATTGGGACTACCAAGTACAAACGGCCCTTTATGGCGCCTACTCCTGCAATCACCTGGAGCTGACCCAGGCAATGAACGACGAAATCTTCGATCTGCTGCCCAGTGCGCAAATGATGGTCCGTGACTACTACGGAAATATCGGCGGAGCCAAGTTCCCGATTGTCTCCTGGCCACGCAAATACACCGCGCCCGTGAGTTCCCGGAAGTCGGAACTTACTTCCACCTTTGTCAACGGCTTTGTCGCCCAGCCGCTGTGGTGGCATTACCAGTACAGTCAGGACAAAACGTTCCTACGCGAGAAAGGCTATCCGGTGATCAAGGCCTGCGCCGAGTTCTATGAGAAGTTTGTGCAACTCGCCCCGGATGGCAAATATCACATGCCGCCTACGGCATACGAGGATCTCGCCACAATGGTTCCCGATTCGAAGAACTCCACCATAGATCTGGCCTTCGCGAAGATGTTGCTCAAGACCGCCGTGGCAGCCAGTCAGGTGTTGGGGGTGGATCAAGAGCGGCGCGCGAACTGGGAGCATGTCGCCGCCAACCTACACGACTACGGAATGACGGTCATCGATGGAAAGAACTTCAAGCCGGTGAATCACATAGCTTGCGGCGCAAAAGCACTGTACACAACCCGCGATTTCCCGTCCGGAGAAGTACTGGTCGCCTACGAGGGGTTTCCCGTCGTCGAATACAATGTTCCGGGCTGGACCGGGCCGATCTTTCCAGCCGGCGAGTTCGGCCTGCATAGCCCGCAGAAAGATCAGGAACTGGCTCTCCGGACATTACAGATCACGCCCTACTATCTTTGTGACGACCTGGTGTTGCTCTCGATGGCCTGGGTGCGGATGGGGCACGACCAACTCGATGTCTTCGAAAAGCACACGCGGTCGATCCTGCGCGACAATGGAATGCTGAGTTATCCGAAGGGCAACCCGTGGCCCCAACATATCTTCATCGCCTTTCTGGGCTGGCCGGTGGTGGTCAATGAGAGCCTGGTGCAAAGCTACACAGGGCAGATCCGCGTGGCCCCCGTCAAACTGAAGAACACGGCCCGCTTTGCGCGCCTGCGCACGGTCGGCGCGTTCTTGCTGAGCGGGGAAATCCAGAGCGGCGGCAAGGTTTCGTATCTGGCTATCACCAGCGAAGCGGGCGTTCCCTGCAATCTGCTGCGGCCCTGGGATGGCCCGGTGCGCGTGCGTGGCGGGGATTCGTTGAAGGCGGTG
>JBAXSA010000636.1:0-1741 GCA_037130945.1 Pseudomonadota bacterium
GCATGGCGCCACAGGGTAGCGGGGTGTTACTGGGATCAGTGTCGGGCGACTATTAACCCGCCCAAATCACAGCAATCTCAATGCGGTGAATCACCATACTCCCGTTCAGCCGTATCAATCCATTCACTCAGCCGATCACGAAGCGACTATGGCACACGCGCTATCCACGATCGATCAATGGCTTTGGCGCGCCAGAGGTAAGCGATGTGAACGCGGTCGTGGGTTCGATTGGCAATGAGCTTCATGGTGAGTAACAGTCCAAGTTCGGATCTCGCCCATGGGAATGCCGGATCGCGGACGCCAAGACCAATGTCTGGCACGGGCTCGGTGGCCCACTTTGAAGCGGATTCGCCAGCGATGACAATGTGAATGGCATGCTTGGGTGTGCCGTCTGGTCCATCAAGGAACATCGGAATGCCATTGACTTCCACAAACTGGAATTCATGCGCGCGGACCGCATCGATCGTTCGCGCAAGGTCGGCGCGGCGAAGGCAGACGTCGACATCCTTTGTGTTGCGGACGTAATCAGGATTGGCGTTGGTCACCCACGCGATGACTGCCATCCCGCCACAAACTGCGTAGGGAATGCCAGCCGCATCCAACGCCGATGTAAAGCGCTCGGCGCGACTGTGAAGAAGTTGCTGCATATAGCCCGCCCCCATAATGCCAGGCAAGCTTTCCCAGACCGTCTGGTTGAATCGCATGCCTGAAGGTTACGTGCGACGATCATCTGCGCCAAATTGAAACCGCCGCCCGAAGGCGGCGGAAGTTCGTGTTGGAATTGCAGAATTGTGGAGGCGTGATGCGTTAGTTGCTACACGGACCCCAATACGCGAGCAGAATGCCGAGGTCGGAGCCATTCACTACACCGTCGACGTTCAGGTCGCACGCGATCGACGCAGCAGCGTTGGTTGTTGGTCCCCAGTAGGCAAGCAACACGCCAAGATCGCCGCCGTTGATGATGCCGTCGACGTAGATCGCCACGAGGTCGGTGTCTTGGAAGTCCCGGCTCATCAACTGGGCCAGGGCCTGGGCGCTGTCCTTGACGAAATGGCGCGACACCGCGCTTCTGGAAATGCCCATCTCGTCGGCGCAGCGGTACATCACCCGTGCGTATTTGCGGGTGCTGACGTTGCAGGTCAACACGTCGGCAATCCGGCGCGACAGGCTTTCGTCGCCGGCCAGTGCGGCATAGCCCGGCACCGCCACCTCACCTGCTGGACCGCGCAGGCGCGGTCGCGTGACCTTGAGCTTGGAGGTGCCCAGATTGACCGTGCCGCCTTGCTGGCCGTGCCAGCGCACGACTCCGGCCTGACGTCCAGGGTGTTTCGGACCGGCCACCGATTCAGCCGCCATCAGCAGCAGTTGTTCGATGAATTGCCGCGACATCTGACCCAGCATGTCCTCGATCGACAGTTGCGCTTGCCCGATCATCGCCAGCAACGGCAGGGCGGATTGCGGATTGGCTGTCAGCAGCGGCTGCGCTTGCAGCGCCGCCCGGTTCATCTTGCTGACAATTTGCAGCTTCGGCGTTTGTCCCTTGCGGGTAGACTTCTTCATGGTGGTTGAGCTTTCTGTGGTTCAGGTTGAGGATGTCAAGAACCCACATTCTGGGCTCCAGACTGCTTCAACCACCAACTCAACCTTCAACTATCTTCGGGACATCGCCGATGAACGCGTACAGGCCGAAAAATATCGTACCCCGCACGCGATCATCCGCAACACTGCCGTTGCGTTTCAC
>JBAXSA010000637.1:0-1740 GCA_037130945.1 Pseudomonadota bacterium
GATCGCCGTCCCGATCAAAATCCGCCCACGCCGCCGAGGCATTGTCGAGGCCGTTCGAATATCCGCCCATCGGCATGGCCGGAAACAGGCCCGCCGAGAGCACGCTGATGGTGCCATTGGAAATGGTGTATGGCAGGCTGGAGGCGGCTGCCGCCAACACGACGTTCGAGTTGTCGAGCTGCACCTCAAAACCGCGCAGGATGCCCGAAACCATCTGCGGCTCCTGCAGTTCGTCAAACTTGAGCCAGTAGCTCCAGCCACGTGCCGCGACGAAGTCGGTGATATCCGCTGCGATCTTTCCGTTGAACCCCAGCAGCGAGCCGCCATTCGGAAAAACCTCCAGCCATGTCTGGTTGGTGTCCGCGAGCGATCCCGGCTTGAGAAAAACGTTCAGGTAGGCGGCAGAAGGATGGTAGAGATCGAGTACGGCCACATCGGTCGGCACGTAGTTGGTGCGGTCGGTCATGATGCAAATTTCGGCCGGAGCGTTGTCGCCAAACGCCTCGCCGCCAGCCCGGCAGCGCAGATAGTCATAGCCAAACCAGCAGAAACCGCCGGTGCCAACCGTGGGTTCCACGACGCCCCACTCCGGTCCCCATGAGTTGACGGCCAGAAACGCGCCGGTCTTGACGCCCGCATCGTCGGTATAAACCCGCGTGTCGTCATACCCGATGATCGTGAAGGCATGGCCATCCCACTTCACCGTCCCACGCTGGCAGATCACGCCATTATCCGTGCCGGTGCCATACGGGTAATAATCGTAGACGTCGTGATAGATCTTGACCCCCGCCACCGCCAGATCGCCGCCTGCCAGATGCGCTTTCAAGGACTGGATGCCGTTGGTCGTGGAAATATTGATCGCGGAGACCTGCAGGCCGCGATACGGCATGGCGGCGCGGAACTGCGCCTCGTTGGGGTAGTCCGTATAGGCGTAACTTTCCGGCATGTCCTTCCAGCTCGCAATCCCGTACCGGCAGATGATGTACATGACATAGCTGATAGAAGCACCGTCATTTTCGCCGCCGTTGGTCAGGGGAAATGTGAATCCCGGGCTCATCACGCGCTCCGGATTGACATCCACATCCGGATGGATCCAGCCGTGTTCGCGCGCCTCCTGGTAGGTCTTGTAATAATAGCTGGGCGCATAGGCACCGCAGTTTGCCAGCAACTGGTTGCGCACCTTCGGCAGGTAGAGCGTGTTCTTCACCACGGCCGGAAGGTTGGTCGAGGTCGCCACGGGATTTTGCGGCGCGCGCACCCGGTCAATCGAGATACGCTCCGCCGGGCGCGCCTCCATCCGCAAACCGGTCTGGCGCGCCCCGGGTTTGACGCCGGCGGCCTGCGCGACACCGGCAGTGCTGGCGAGCAGGACCATGACCGCCCATATTGGGAAATGGCTCCAGCGTTGGAATTGATTGATAAAAAATCGCTTTTCGTCACCCCCCGATCGGCCTCGGCCCACACGGGCCGAAACCATGCCAAAACCGGTCTGGAACAGTGGTGTCATGGAAAAAGCATGGCAGATACCGGTCGAAACGTCAATTCCGCCGCCAAACAGCGTCTTTGTGGCTGACGAGTGCGCAGATGCGCAGCTCAGGGCGCCGGGGTTGCATCCACCGCGATCAACACATCCAGCCACTTTCCGGCCGCGCCGAAGCCGTTGTCGGAGAATACGACGCCTTTACCGAGATCAAAACTGGGCCAGGCACCACCACCGATGGTCCCCTCCCATGGCTCGTA
>JBAXSA010000638.1:0-1736 GCA_037130945.1 Pseudomonadota bacterium
GGACCGTCATGCGGCCAATCGTCGGATGAGCCTTGAGTTGATTGCTCTGCGCAATCGGCGGAACGTCATTGCGACAATGATCGAGGCTAATCCCAAAGCCTTTGCCCTGCTTTGCGTCGTCTTTTACATGAGCTTCTCTTTCTGGCACTGGTGGTTGGCCAGCCCGGAAACCCATTACGTCAGCGCCCCCCTGCGGAACGCTCTTCGCGGTATTGGTTGGTAGCTCATCGATGATCCACGGCTAAATCCCGGCTTCTCTCGGACCTCACGTCTCACCTCGCACTCGAAGCGCCAATCGGCGCAGAGGTCCAAAAGGACCCCCGCTACTCTCTTACTGAGGGCAAAATTTAATCTCCAAACCAACAACACGGTAAAAAACATGACCACCATCGCCACCCAGCCCATCAATGCCCTCTCAGCGGTCGGAAAGCACCTGGTCAGCATCTTCAGCTCGGTCCTGATCGCCCTCGGCCCAATCATGAGCGCTGCTGTTGCCGGATTCCTGATCGTGGCCTTGTGGTTCTACGTGGTCCCCACCAAGGCCCCCGGAGACCGGATCGCCGCCGGCGCCAAAGAGGTCTTCGTCGGGCGGGTGACCGCGGTCTCCTCCGGGGAGCTTAATTCCATTCATCTCTGGCTTGAGACCGACAAGGGTTCGCGCGAGGTCGAGCTGGCGGAGATCGGCCTGGTGCCGGACATGGGGCCGAAACTCTCGGCTTGGCGGGCTGAGAGCCTGGACATCATCCGATCTGAACTTACCGGCAAGGAAGTGGCGGTGTTTGCTGCCCGCCCCATGAATCCCTACGGGCCCTCGTTGGCCCACGTGGGGCGCTATCCCAATGACTGGCTCAACGGCAACCTGGTCGAGAGGGGCCTCTGCTATACGGTCCGCCTGGACCGGTCCCAGCGGGTGGCGTTCGACGACCTCGCTGAACTTGAGCGAGCCGCCCGGGACCGCCGCCGCGGTTGCTGGGATTTCGTCAACCGCGCCCTGTTCATGAACTTCTACCGCCACCTCTAATAATATGACCTTTCTATCCTTCCTTCTTCGTGGACTGATGTTTCGCCTGGTCAGTCGGGCCATCACCCTGGTCTTCTTGATCTTCGCCGGGGGGGTGGGCTTCGGCTACCTGTCCGGGATGGTGTGGGGTGTTTATCGGCTGTTCCTCGAGGGCGCCCTCCTGTGCTGGCGGGCCTGGCACGCAACTCCTGTCCTCTGATGAGCACCACCCGCAATCTCGAACTGGAAGCCCTCCTCCGCTTCATCGAGCGGCACACTTATCGCGAGGCCTGTTCCTTGCCCTGGCTGCGCCAGTGGGAGGGGGAGTATCCCGCCCAGGTGCTGAACCGTTCGGGCGACTGCCAGTCGTTAGACGCGGAGGAGCGTCACCGTTTCCTCCAAGGACTTTCCTCCCAGCGCCAGGTATTCCAGGTGGTGCTCCTGACCGATGGTATGCAGCAGCAGTTCGAGATCGTGCCCACCCCTCGCCCGGAGGTTCGGGTGTTTTGTATCGACGGAACCGACGCCATCGTAACCGTCCACCAGGGCGCGCCTGTGGAGGCCGCCTACTATTGGGCCCGGTGCCGGCCCCGCCTGCAGGTGCCCAAGAGCCTGCTCAATCCGCGCGCCCGCGGCCCCGTGACCAGTTTTCAGCCGGTCTACCTGCCTTTCGCCCAGTTTGCCTGATCAGCCGCGCAGACAGTCATTATTTCTATATTACGCATGACCCACTTAC
>JBAXSA010000639.1:0-1732 GCA_037130945.1 Pseudomonadota bacterium
CTCTGTTGAACCCAACAACCTCTTCTTTGCCGATTAAGATGGGCGGTGTTTCGATGAATGTTGTCTCTATTGCTACAACCATGACGAATCCAGCAATGATTCCAATCAATGAACCGATGATCTTGGTCTTCACGGTGCAGTTGATGCAGTTTGAATCTTCCATTTTGTTCGTGATGTTTGCATATGCGTTCATAGTGATTCCTTCATTTGTTTATCGAATGTTTTAGGTATTCCCATAGGGCAAGGCCTAGAACCGTGAATATGGCACCGATGGCCCAGACGATGCCCTTTTTTAACAGTTCGCTTTTCAGTTCGTCACTGGTGCGTTTACGCTCGATGACGCGCTTGTGGTACTCGTAGTGTTTTTCAATGTCGCCATCGGGGATCAGCTCGTTGGTCAGGCAGTCGATCCGGTCGCTGATGAGTTCCACGATCTTCTTGTCGATGCGAGGCGGTGGTGGTGTTTTTTCTATCTCGGCCATTTTTTACCCCTAAAAACGGCCTAGAACAGCCGTAGAATCGCTTATCTGTGTGTCACCCATCCCAGGGTAGCGGGCGGTGGTCACGCGGCCATCCTTGGGGCTTCTACGGCGATTCTCTGAAAATGGGGCTTTAGGTCGCTGCCGATGAGCGGTTGGCTGGTACCGCCAGTCATGACGGCCTGGCACTGTGCCTGCTGGCCGAACAGGATGGGTGGCTCCTCCCGCTGCCCGCTGGCGCTATTACTCAAGTTCGCCATGCCGGTAATAACTGGCGTGTAATCTGGCAGGGTTCCCTTGGTCACATAGCCGCGATAGCGGGTCATGAATTCCTTGGCCAGGAAGGGCCAGTCCTTCTCGGTCTTTGCGCTCAGTAGAATCCAGCCGCCCATGTCGAACAGCACCCGGTGGATGATGGGATCGTCGAACACCACGTCGCGCCAGGGGCCGACGTGGCTCATGGCGCGATCCACCTTCGTCCAGGCCACGAGCGCCTTGCTCTCGGTCGATCCGGACGCCAGGCGCTCGATGTCGGCGACCTTGGGCATCCACTGGCCGTTGTCCGGGTTGCGGATGTGGCGGTGGATGGCATCCCGGACGGCGGCCAGGTCGTGGTGCCTGAGTGCCTGCCAGTAAATCCCCAGAACCACCTCCGTGAGTGGCTTGGTGTAATACTCGGCGAGGCCGACCATCAGCTTGGCAAACTCGGTTTGATCTCTCTCGTTCATGACTCTGGGTTCTCCTGGGCGTTTTCGATGCTGTTGCTGTTGTTGAGCCAGCGTTCTGCGGCGTCTCGGGTCGATCTGCCGGATGGCCCAAGGTCGATGCCACCCGGCTTTGATGCGCGGTTACCTGGCACGAACGTCTGGCACTGATGCTCACCGGCCAGCGGGAACACGCCGACCCAGCCACGGACGATGGACTGCGACAGCACGGCATTGGGGTCGTGGCCCTGGGCGCGGAGTTTCTCCAGGTCGCGTAGGACGTGGGTGGTGCTGCCGTTGACGAGCGGTTTCCTGAGTCCCTTGCGATGGGCTTCGTAATCGTGCCAGGTCTTGGGATCGATCCAGTCCGGCAGCGCGAGGGCTGGTTGGTCGATCAGGCTGGCCTTGGCCTTGGTAGCTCGTGGTTTTTTTGCTGTCGGGGTGGGTTCGAGTTCGATACTGGCTGTTTCTGGCATGGAAGCTGCGACATGCGCGCATTCGGGCGCACCCGCGAGGGGGGTTTGTAAGGGGGTTTCCCCCTTACCTTCT
>JBAXSA010000640.1:0-1729 GCA_037130945.1 Pseudomonadota bacterium
CCTTGTCCAGCCCCCGGGCCTCCTGATGGCACCGGACTCCCGCTCCATCGTGACCCCCCCGGACATGAAACTGGTCGGGGTCGGCGGGGCATTGGGTTCCATCGGGCGCTATACGGTCATTTACGTCATGAACGCATGGGACTTGGTGGATAATTTTCCACTGGGTACCCTGACGGTCAACGTGTTGGGTTCCTTTGCCATTGGGGTTGTGAGCGCCGCCGCAGGCCCCTGGGGATTGAGTACGGACATGCAGCGCATGCTGACCGTGGGGGTGCTGGGCGGTTTCACCACCTTCTCGTCGTTCTCCCTGGACGCCGTGCAGCTCTTTCAGGAGGGCCATTGGCTCTTGGGTGGCACTTACATCATGGGTTCGGTGGCATTGTCGATCGGCGCGGTGCTGCTCGGTCAGACGGTGGTTCAGCCACTGCTGGGGGGCGGCTAGCGGTCTTGTCTGGTGTATCCTTGCCCCTCACCCCGCCCCTCGTTCCCTTGACCGGAGATTGAATCATGTTGGATCCCCGTCTGTTGCGCACCGATCTTGATCTGGTTGTGGCCCGTCTGGCCCGCCGTGGCCTGACTCTGGACACAACCCGGCTACGCGATCTGGAAACCCGGCGCAAGGATCTCCAGGTTCGGGTTCAGGAGATGCAGGCACTGCGCAACAGCCGCTCCAAGGGCATCGGCCAGGCCAAGGCGGCGGGCCAGGATCTGGCCCCCCTGATGGCCGAAGTGGCTGAGGTCGGGGATCGGCTCAAGGCCGCCGAGGAGGGTTTGACCGCTTTGCAGACAGAGCTGGAGGAGATCGCACTCGGCATCCCCAATCTCCCCCACGAAAATGTTCCGGCGGGACGTGATGAAGCCGACAACCGCGAGGAACGGCGCTGGGGCGAGCCGGCCAGTTTTGACTACCCGCCGCTCGATCACGTCGCCCTCGGCGAACTCTTGGGGGGCATGGATTTTGATGCCGCCGCCAAACTCACTGGCGCCCGCTTCGTGACGCTCTTCGGCCCGCTGGCGCGGCTCCACCGGGCCTTGGGCCAGTTCATGCTGGATGTTCATACCCAGGAGCATGGCTACGTCGAGGCCTATGTGCCTTATCTGGTCAACGCCGCCAGCCTGCGCGGTACCGGCCAGTTACCGAAATTCGCCGCAGATCTCTTCGCCATCGCCGGCGAATCGCCCTACTATCTGATTCCCACCGCCGAGGTGCCGCTGACCAACCTGGTGCGCGACAGTATCCTCCAGGATGCCGACCTGCCGCGCCGCTGGGTCGCCCATACTCCCTGCTTCCGGAGCGAGGCCGGTTCTCACGGCAAGGACACCCGGGGCATGATTCGCCAGCATCAATTCGACAAGGTCGAGCTGGTGCAGATTGTCCGGCCTGGGGAATCTTACGCGGCCCTGGAGCAGCTCACGGGTCATGCCGAGGCGATTCTGCAACGGCTGGCGCTACCCTACCGGGTGGTCAGCCTGTGCGGTGGGGACATGGGATTTTCGGCTACCAAGACCTATGACCTGGAGGTGTGGTTGCCTGGCCAAAATCGCTACCGGGAAATTTCCTCGTGCAGCAACTTCGAGGATTTTCAGGCCCGCCGTCTGCAAGCCCGCTGGCGTAACCCCGCGACCCAAAAGCCCGAGCTGGTGCATAGCCTCAACGGCTCCGGGCTGGCGGTGGGCCGCACCCTGGTGGCGGTGATGGAAAACCATCAAAATCCCGATGGCAGCATCC
>JBAXSA010000641.1:0-1727 GCA_037130945.1 Pseudomonadota bacterium
CTGGAGCAGTTGGGGAAGTTCGGCGGCATTGCCAACCTGATGGACAAGTTGCCGGGCGATCTACAGCTACCTGCGGCGGCCAAGGATCAAATCAATGATCGGAATATCCAGCGAACGATTGCCATTATCAACGCCATGACACCCAGAGAGCGTCAAGATCCCGATCTGCTCAAGGCCTCGCGAAAACGCCGGATCGCCAAGGGTTCGGGAACCCAGGTGCAGGACGTCAACCGGCTGCTCAAGCAATTTGAGCAGATGCAGCGCACGATAAAGCAAATGAAAGGCAAAGGCATGATGAAAGCGTTACGCAATCTCAAACAGATGCCACCCGGATTTCCGGGCGGCCGCTTGCCCTTCTAGGAGTCTGTCTGGCAGAGGTTCGCCAAGAAGGCGGGACGCCATCCTACTGGCTCGATATCACCTGACATGGGATCAATGGTTGCCAGGCCGTGTGAGTTGGATGTTGATTTGCAAAGTTTTGCCCAACCCAAGCCAGGCACGGTCGGCGGTCAGTACACTTGTGCCCAAGCGCCGGGCGGTGGCCAGGCACAGACGGTCGCCTAGACTCAGGCCAAGGGAACGCGTGGCCTCTCGCATCCACCCGGCTTCCGCGCCATCATCAGCCGTGTTGTCGACAACCCGGTAGTCGAGGTCACGCAGAATGTCGCGCAAGGACTCTGGTTCAAGACCTCGATCCAGCGCCTTGGCAATGATCTCGGCCTGATTGGCGGCACTCACCCAGCACGGCGCGCCAGATTGGAGCGTGTGTCCAACGATTTCCGCGCCCGGCTCACCCTGTAGAAAGGCCAGTACCGCCGATGCGTCGAGCAGATAGTTCGCGCTCATCCCCGCTGGGCCTCGGCGCGACGATCAGCGATCAGTTCATCGGCGAGCGATGGGCTGCCGGCGGGAACTTGCTTCTGGAAACAGGCCTGTGCCCGGCGCAGTCTGACCAACCGAGTCGTGAGTCGGGCCTCGCCGTCGATCAGTTCCCAGCAAATCGTATCGCCTTCCTTGATGCCGAGAGCCTGTCGTATTTCAGCGGGAACGACAACACGCCCGCCTTCTGACATTTTCATTGTTATCATGGCGATAAATCCATACATAAAGATATATGTCAGTATAGCCTGCCTCGTGATATTTTTGGCAGATCAATCGAGCCTGGCCCTTTCCTTCCCGTACCGAGATCTAGGCTAGACAGGCTCCTAGCGGTTTAAGAATACGGCAGGAAATCCCTTCCCGAAATCCCCCTCCCCAACCCTTCCCTTAAACCAGGAGAGGGAGAAGAGGGGGTGTGTTTGGGGATTATCGGATTATTGGCTTAGCGGATTATTGGATTAAAGCAGAGCCCCGGTATCGTCGCTCATCCCCAGCAGGGTCAACGTGGCAAACGCCAGGTCATGGAAATCCTGGTCGTGGTCGTTAAAAACACCCGCCTCGCTGGCGGCCCGGAACGCATGTCCGCTAGCGAGCATGGACGCGGCTGTGGCGACCGTGGCACCGGTGGTGACAGTGGTGTTCATCACGGTGGGCGTGACTGCGCCCTGGGTGCTGGATACCGTGGCCCCGCCCAGAGTCATAACGGTGCCGGTTAGTATGGCGGACACACTGCCATTAGTGGTGACGATCTGGGTGCCGTCGCTATCGCCCTGGAGCGGCGCGGTTAGCAACAGGGTGGCACCCGAATAGACCTTTAGCGTATTGCCGGCCTGCTGATAGGTGAAGGC
>JBAXSA010000642.1:0-1723 GCA_037130945.1 Pseudomonadota bacterium
ACTACATGCTGTCCAATCCGCCCTTTGGCGTGGAGTGGAAGAAGATCGAGAAGGAAATACCTATGATTGGGGGATTAAGCGCATGAAAAACAGTATACAATTTCTAAGCCCCCGTATCGTGGGCGAGCGATTCGATGGTCACTCCATCCCACTTGAAATGCTCAAAGACCTCGCCGTTCTGGAAGAGATGATCATCGAGGTCGCCAAATGGTGCTATCTTCAGGACAACCCACAGCGTACACGCACACCTCGCGGTTTTACCGATGGCATATCACTTAATCTGACGGCCATTGGCGACGGGAGCGTTGTCCCTCGGATTTGCCTAAACATTGCCGCCACTGAACTTTCCACCCCGGCAAACCAGATTTACTTGGAACGGGCACGGCGGAACATCGTTGATGCCATTGATGCCGCCGAGCACGACCAGCCCATTGTTCGCCATCTGCCAGAACCTCTGCTCGGCTTTTTTGATCGCATTGGGCGTGGACTGCGTGACGGCGAAGCGATTGAGTTTAACTACCCCAATACTGACAAGCCCGCGCGCCTTAATAAGATAACCCGGCGCAAGCTGCTCCTCGCTTCTTCCCAGGTTCAGGAGGTGACGGAAGAGGTCAGCTTGCGCGGCACCATACCCGAGGCCAATCAAGCCAAGATGACCTTCGAGTTACAAGTGATCAATGGTCCACGGGTCGTTGCGCCCATTGCACCACACTATCACTCAACGGTATTGAAAGCCTTTAATGGGTATTGTCACGGCGCACGTATCTTGCTTCTGGGTGTTGGCCGCTACAATCGCTTCGACCGTTTGCAAAGCATTGAGACCATCGAACACCTCAGTTTGTTGGATTCCAATGACATCGCCGCACGGCTCGACGAGCTTCGCGCCCTAAAAAATGGCTGGCTGGATGGCAAGGGCTTTGCCCCGGCTTCAGAGGGCCTTGATTGGCTGGCCAATAGGTTCGAGAGCCTCTACCCCGATGATCTACCACTACCCTACCTGTATCCCACCGCAGAAGGTGGAATACAGGCCGAGTGGTCATTGCACGGTCATGAGATCACCTTGGAGATTTCGCTCGACACCCATCGGGGTGAGTGGAATGCGCTGAACATGGAGACGGAAGAAGCGATGGAGCAAATTCTTGATCTTGATGAACGCGAGGGGTGGGACTGGCTGGCTACACAGATTCAGCCTCTTTCGGGGGCATCTCGCAATGAACGATGACACTCTGCTGCTGCGTCAAATCCATCCCTGCTTCGTACAGGAAGGGCGAGTTTCCTCCCAAGCCTTTCGTCCTACCCCCAAGGATGCACAACGATTGTCGGTTTATGATGGAGACCGGATCAATGCGCAATCGGCCTATCAGCATTACACCACAACGCTCTGCTTTCAATCGGTCGGCGTTCTGGGTGTTACCGTGGTCGAATGTAACCTGCTCCAACTGCCAGTGTCCCCTGATCCAGAAGAATTTCCCGAACACATGGTCATCGACTTTTCGGCCTTCAACAAAAGCACCACCGAAAAAAAGGCCAAGCACTTGCGAGCCAAAGCCGAGGCACGGGATTGGCTTTACCGTGGATTGCCGGCATGAGTTTCCCCCGCTACCCGCACTACAAGAACAGCGGCGTGGAATGGCCGAGGACAATCGTGATTGCGCCGCATCCCCTCGCCGCACAGACGCTTTACTCAGAGGCCTGCTGTACTCACCCAGCGGCGAGAAGATTT
>JBAXSA010000643.1:0-1723 GCA_037130945.1 Pseudomonadota bacterium
AAGATGGCGATAGTTATATATAAGCATATTGAATATGAGTCACTTTCACCACCTGAGTGCTGTCATTCAGCTTGGAGTATTTTCAGCACCTCGGATAATCGGAGTTGTCCGGGTCCGATCCGCCACCTCAATCAAATCCTACCAGGCCCGTGAAATCACCTTGCGCATGAAGCAGCGCCTGGCGATGCATGAACTGGCGCTGCGTGGTGTAAGCGGTCTGTACAAAGCATCGACATCGGTGACGCAAGACGAATTCCGCGACTATGTTGCCACCCTGAACTTGGAGACCGCCTTTCCCGCCATTCATGGCATCGGGTACTCGCCGATGGTCGCGTTGCCGAAAAAGGCGGCTTTTGTTCTGGAGATGCAACGACAAGGATTAGCCGGGTACGCGATTCGTCCCGAGGGAACAAGAGCGTTCTATGCGCCGCTGGCTTTTCTGGAGCCGATGAACGACCTAAATCGGCTTGTTATTGGCTTCGATTTGAATTCCGAACCCATGCGCCAGGCGGCCTTGGAACGCGCGCGCGACACGGGGCAGGCCACCATGACTGGAAAGCTGGTGCTGACTCAGTCAGCAGGGAAGGTCGATGAAATAAGCGTCATCCTCTACTTACCAATCTATCGCAACGGTTCGCGGATCGAGACGCTGGCTCAGCGGCGCGCCAACATCATTGGTTGGATTTCTGCGCCATTTCACCTGAAAAAGCTGCTGTACCTGATGCTCGGCGAACAACACGACAAGATCGACGTTCGGGTCTTCGACACCGAAGTGCCTTCGGCCGACGCGTTGATGTTCGGCGTCATGGGCGCACCTGGACCGCAGCAAGGCGAGCCGGCGCAGTATCAATCGACCAGCCACATCGAGGTAAGCGGTCGCCCCTGGACCATCGTGTTCTCCTCCCTGCCCGCGTTTGAGAGAGGGATCGACAACAGCATGGTTTCTCTGGTCCGGGTGTCGGGCATCGTGACCAGCTTCTTGCTGGCATTGCTGACCTTCCTGTTCATGCGTTCGCGCGAACGGGCGGGCCGCCTGCAGGAAAGCGAGGAACGGCTGGCGGTGACCCTCAACTCGATCGGCGATGCGGTGGTCGCGACCGATGCAGCAGGGCGCGTGACACTGTTGAACCCGCAGGCGGAAAGGCTTATCGGCTGGACGATCCAGCAGGCCACCGGTCAGCGGGTGGATGAAGTCGTCGTCCTCCTGGATCGGGCAACGCGATGCTCTTCGCCCGTCCCTATCGTGGAAGCACTGGCACGGGGCGTGCCGCAGGATTTGCACAGCCCCACTCTCCTGATTTCCCGCGACGGGGGCGAGAGCATGATCGCCGACAGCTGCGGCCCAATCAAGGATCTCAACGGCGGGGTTGCCGGTGCCGTGATGGTGTTTCGTGACGTCGGCAAGGAATACGCGGCTCAGCAGGCGCTAACCGACCAGCAGTTTTATACCCGGTCGCTGATTGAATCGAATATCGACGCACTGATGACCACCAATCCCGATGGCATGATCACCGACGTCAACCAGCAGATGGAAACGCTCACCGCCTGCCGCCGCGTGTTGCAACGCAATCCGTTCGACAACGTCAACCAGATCATGATCAGCCTCGACGACATGGATAACCTCGAAACTGCGCGCAAGGAGATCACCGCCGTCATCCGCGAACGGCACCACCTGGCCATCACCGCCGACGACGACTTCACCATCCGCGACATGACCGAGGTC
>JBAXSA010000644.1:0-1722 GCA_037130945.1 Pseudomonadota bacterium
ACGCCACGATAAAACGACTGGTGATAGGCGGTAAAGCGTTCATAGTGCGAGCGGTCACGCGGACGATGGACGTTGAGCAGGGTCAGGATCAGGCCGGGGCGTTCCGGATCGCGTCCCACGCGGCTGCTGGCCTGGATGTATTCGGCGCAGGTCTTGGGCTGGCCGAGCAACACCATCAGGCCCAGCCGGGTGATGTCCAGCCCGACCGAGATCATGTTGGTCGCCAGCGCGATGTCAACCCGTTCCTTGTGTCCAAAATCCTGTTCCAATCGACGTTTGGCTCGGGCCACATCGGCAGTGCTGACCCGCGAGGTGAGTTCCAGAACTTCAAACTGGATGGCGCGGTTGGCAAACAGTCCGGTCTCGGCGGGCTCGTTCAGGCGTCGGCGTCCGCCATAGCTGGCCAAACGGCTGGTGACCTCATCCTCAACGATGCGCCGGCTGCCACCCAGTTCGCGCAGACTGTTGAAATAGCCAACCAGGGTGAGATAGGGATCGGCGGGATCAAATGCCCTCACCCCCGCCCCCTCTCCCGCTGGGCGAGGGGAGGTTTTGGCGTTGTCATGGGCCTTTTGGGCCGCCGCCATCAGAGCGAGATAGACCCGCAGCATGACCACCTTGAGGCTTCGACCCGGCGCGGCGACGCCCAGATAGAGGCGGGGATGGGTTCGCTCGGGGGGGTGGGTTTCGGCAAAAAAGCTGTCGCGGCGATCCAGTCCGGGCGGTGGAAAAATATCCACCTCGCCCCGGTCGAATAGGGCGCGAATCTGGTATTCGGCGCGGCGCACCGTGGCGGTCGAGGCCAGGATCTTGGGGCGAACCGGTGGTACGGCGCGCTCATCCCGGCACAGGGTTTCCATCGCGGCTTCGTACAGGCCAGCGATGGTGCCCAGTGGCCCGGCGATGAGGTGCAGTTCGTCCTGGATAATCAGCTCGGGGGGCGGCAGACGATGATCCGGGCCCGGCAGGGGCTGACCCCGCTGGGGGGCGCAGGGGCCATAAAAACCGGCGGCGTCGTACCGGTCAACCCGGCCAAAGAGCGCGCCGGTATCGCCTGTCCAGGGCATTGCGGCGAACTTGTCCAGGGTGGCGATGAGAAAGCCGGGCAAGCGGCGATAAATCGGCTCGTCCACGCTGACAATCGGCAAGGTGCGCCCGGTGTGGCCGGCAAAGTCACAGGCGCGGTTGACGCAAGCCACGCGCAAGTCGGTGGGCTGATCGGGATGTGGCCAGAGCTGAAAAGAGCCGGACGTGAACTTTTCGCCGCACCAGGGGCAGTTTTCCAGGGGAATCGGGGCGACCTGGGTTCGGCCGTTTTTATAGGCGATGGTTTTATGGCGGGCGGTGTATTCGTTGTCGTCCTGCTTGCTCCCCATACGGTTTGGGGTCGCGGCCTGACCGACCCACAGGCCAATCTCAAAGGGCCAGGTGCCCAGCGTGACGGGATCGGCCTGGCGTTCCAGTTCCAGGGCGCAGATCAGGGTGGCGGCGCGGCCCAGTTGGTCGAGCGTCAGCAGGCGCAGGGTATAGCGCATTAGCACCGTGAGACCGGCGGATGACACGCCGGGATTGCGCAGACGGCGCAAAATCAGGGTGAATGCGGCCAGGCCCAGATAGGCCTCGGTCTTGCCGCCGCCGGTGGGGAAAAACAGCAGGTCAACAATTTCCCGGTCGGCGTGGCCTGGTTCGACCATGCCGCGCAGATTGAGCAACACGAACGCC
>JBAXSA010000645.1:0-1719 GCA_037130945.1 Pseudomonadota bacterium
CAAAATCTCCTCGTCCGGCATGGCGTCCGTGTAATCCATCCAGCCGTAGGCGGCGGCTACCGCCTTGTCCAGTGTCTTGTGGGCGTTGTCCAGCCAGGCCGGGCGCTGGTTGTACAACTTCCGGAATCCATTCAACCCAGTCGGGCGTGGCTCGTGGCTTGGCCATTTTTTCCAAGGCTTGCATAGGTTAGCTGTCGGCTTCTTCGCGCAAGCTCTCCCACAGCCCCGCGTGGTTGAGCAGGATGTTCTTGATACCATCCCGGACGGTTGCGGAATTTAGCGCCTGTGTACTCATCGTGGCGTGGGCATCCAACGCGCCCATGATCGCATTCAGGATCTCGTGTTGCAGGTCGGGCGAAGTGGCAAATTGTTCCTTGGTGTTGTTCGCGGCCTGCTGTTGCAGGGTTTTTGACTCCAGCAATTTTCCCTTGATCACGTCTTTCACATAGACCAGTTTGTCCTGGTCGGTGAGTTCTCCCTGGAACAGATCGTTCACCTTCTGAATAATCTCCCTCAGCAGCGCCTTTTCTTTCTCTTGTACGCTGCCGCTGCCGGAATCCTTGATGGGTGCCAGTTTTTGTGTCTCCCCTTCGGTCAGCGGCATCGGGCGCTTGCCAAGGTTTTTTAGGTGATGATGCGTCAGGATTACCTTCGAGAGATCAATACCCTCCCGTTCGCGGCCAAACTCCAGGAGGGGTAAAAGCCGCCGGTAGAAGATGGCGCGTTTCTCAATGGCAGTGTTGCCATAGTCGAAGATTTGCGAGAGAAACGTATAGAGACGGATGAAGGCACCCATGTCACCCTTGAAAAGGATGAGCGCGTTCAGTTCGTCCTGGGCGGCTTGGGTGGCCTTGGCATCCTTCTGCGCTTTCGCGGTTTCCAGGGCTTCCCGTGCGGCTTTATAGCGATTCGTCACCCGGTTACTGACCGGTTCCAGGGCGGACACCAGCTCGCTTTGTTTGGCGTTCAGGTTGAGTTCTACGGTAACCACGCGCTCCACCTCGAAGTCGTCGTAGTGTCCGGCGGTATCCAGCTTGGCGCGGAGGTTGTAGACAAGGTTTGGGTCGGTGGTGGCCGAGAGTTCCGCCGTGGTGTGGTAGGTTTTGAAGGCGGCGAGGACTTCCGCTGTGTCGTTGACGAAATCCAGGATGTAGGTCGTGTCCTTGCCGGGATGGGCGCGATTCAGGCGGGAGAGGGTTTGCACCGCCTGGATGCCGGCCAGCCGTTTGTCCACGTACATCCCGCAGAGCAGCGGCTGGTCAAACCCGGTCTGGAACTTGTTTGCCACCAGAAGGATTTGATACTCGTCGCCCTTGAAGGCCTCGCGGATGTTGTGGCCCTTGAGGTTGGGGTTGAGCGAGGGACTGTTTTCGGTGAAGGCATCCGGGCCGGATTCCGGGTCGTTGACCTCACCCGAGAAGGCTACCAGCGTGCGGATCGGGTAGCCGTGTTCCTGGATGTATTGGTCGATGGCCAGTTGCCAGCGCACCGCTTCCACCCGGCTTCCGGTCACCACCATCGCCTTGGCCTGGCCATTGAGCAGCGGGGCCACGAATTCGCGGAAATGTTCCACCACGATTTGCACTTTTTGGGCGATGTTGTAGGGATGGAGTTTGACCCAGCTCATGATTTTCTTGAGCGCCGCGCTGCGCTCGACCTCCTGATCACTGATCTCCCGGCCTTCGTGGGCCAGCTTGAAGGCCAGCCGGTAGGACGTGT
>JBAXSA010000646.1:0-1719 GCA_037130945.1 Pseudomonadota bacterium
CTCCCCTCCCTGGCGTCTCCCGGGCCGGAACCGGAGTTCCGGCCTACTGAATGCAACCCTGTAATGAAACAAGGATGCGCCCAGCAGCAGGTCTCATTATGTCATACGGCGGGTCCGGCGGCCCTGCCATACCAATAACCACACGAATTGGGTAGGTAGGGTAGGGCGCGGCCGCCGGACGCGCCGCAAAGTGGCTACGGCGTCCCGCCGCTGCAAACCGGAGAGCAGAGCCGGGACGAATCTGCCACCTTCTGGCACGGTACCTGCGTATATACCTGCCGTGTTCAACCCGATAGCAGGAGCCGATGGCATCATGGGTGTAGTAAAAAGATTCCTGGACGAAAAAGCTAGCGTTGGTACGCCGATCCGCATGAAGTTGACGCGGAATGACCCTGGGTTATTCATCGCCGAGACTTTCTTTTCCTGCCTTGCCCGGTTCTGCCGGCACTTCAGCGGAAATTTTGAGAAGACCGAAGCTCTTTTCGAGCCTGCGGTGCGGCAGTTTGATTTGGAGGAACTGCGCCGGTTCGTTCACCTTTGTGCCGGCGACATCCTGCCTGATGATGTTGCGCTGACAGATTTGGGGAGCGCGACAAGCATTGGGATTGCCAAGCCCGCTTCGGTGTTGGCTGCGCTATGGACGCAACCCGGATGCAACGAGTTGTTCAAAGATGCATTTGCAAATTGGCTCGAGGGCCAAGCCAAACAAATGCAGGAATGGCAGGTGGAGCGTCCCGATCCGATTGTAGCTCGCTTCGGCGAACTGTGCCAATTTTTCAACCTGACGCAACAGGAGTGTGCGGCCTTGGCGATGGCTGTGATGGCGAAGCAGTTTTACGGGGGGATTGACCATCTCTCCGGCCAACTGGGGCCTTGGGGGGTGGCTGTGCGTGCGGCATTCCTTGGCATCAGCCCGGAAGAATATATTCGATTGCTTGCCCCCAAAGGGGCTCTTCGCCGATTCGGGTGTCTGAAAGATGAAGGGGCCCTCGGCGCAGATGTGTGGCTGTATCTTATCGGCGTGGACGATGTGCCGTTGACCGGACGCTTTTTCCGGAAGATCGATGATCCAACGTTGCCGTGGGATTTTTTTGGCGAACTGGCGTCCAACCACGGCGAGTTGCTCAAGCGCATGATCGCATGCACGTCCGCGCAGCGGGGCGTGAACATCCTACTGTATGGAGAGCCTGGAACAGGCAAGTCGAGTTTTGCCCGTGCGCTTGCTCGTGAGCTCGGGCGCGATGCCTTCCTTATTGCGCAAAACAACTACAAAGACAGCATTCCCGTGCCCGCATCTTTTCGTTTCACAGCCCTTCGTATCTGTGACCGACAGGTTCCCGCTGAAACAAGCATCATGATTGTGGACGAGGCCGACGCGATGCTGGAAGGAGGGAGCGGGCGAAGCCCCTGGTTGCATCCGTTCGGCGGATCGCCGCGTCACGAGGAAAAGGGAACCCTGAACGATGTGCTCGACGAGATCCACGCCCCCTGTGTCTGGATCACAAACTCCCGCGCGGACTGGCTAGACCCGTCCAACCGGCGTCGGTTCGACTACTCCGTCCGCTTCGACAAGATGACGCGCGAGCAACAGACCGCCGTTTGGCACAACGCGGCCCAGCGTCACGGGATCGGCGACACGTTGCCCGAAGACCTACTGTCGCGGATGGTCGGACGCTACGCGGTCAGCGCGGGCGGCATCGATCTGGCCCTGCGCAACCT
>JBAXSA010000647.1:0-1716 GCA_037130945.1 Pseudomonadota bacterium
CGTCACTATCATGATTAGCGAAAATACAACATCATTAATTACCTGTCCGTTTGAACCATTTAAGTCAGCAATTTCCTTGCCGTGGGCAAATAACGTGTTTTTGAAGCTTACCCCTCTTCGCCCGCTCCGTTTTCATGGGGCGTTGCCGGTAACCGATTCTCTTTTGGGGGGAGAAGATGTTTCGGCAGGAAGGCCATGCCCGCAATCAGCGTCGGAACGACGGCGCTGGCGATCACTGCCGCCACCAGGAAGGAATATTGCCCCTGCGTTACAATGCCGTGCGACAACCCGTATAATGATGAAATCGTTCCGAAAGTCAAGCCTGTGGACATCAGCAGGGTGTAATACCAGCGCTCGTTGCGCTCTCTCCAAAATAGCCCGATCACGGGATAGAGGCCAAAAATCTTCGAGATCACCTTGCCCGCCAGCAGTAAGATGAAGACGAGGGGCGTCGCAAGCAGGGCGCTCAGAGAAACCAGCGTCCCGGCGCGAAGGAACTAGAAGGGGGTGAGAAAACCGACGGTCAGGGTGCGCAGACGCCGCACCCAGAAGGCATCCCTGGCCGCACTTCCCGCCAGCACCATGCCCGCGATGTAGGCGGGAAGCACCGCCTCGCTGCCGGACCAAAGGGCCAGGGAGCCCAAGCCAAAGAGGACGAGCATGACCCACTTGGTTCGGATCGCCGCCGTCCGGTTTGCATATATTTTTGTAATGATATTGGTGATGTACGGCAACGTGGCCAGAACAAAAGCGCTCACACCGACAAACACCACCGTTTTGTACGTAAAGGGGGCAAACAGCAGGCCGAGGGCAATGACCGTTCCCAGATCCGTAACAAAACAGGCGCCCAGGATCCCCTTGCCAAACCCGGTCCTGTTGAGGCCGGTCTCCAGCATCACCGAGTAAATGACGGCCATCGATGTGGTGGAAAGCGCCACGCCGCACAGCCAGCTCGCCGGAAGATTCCATCCAATCCCGTAGTAGGCGATGGCCGTGCATCCGAGAAATGGCGCGAGAAAGCTGATCAAGCCAACCACCGTCACTTCCTTGATCTTTGTCCGCAGCACGACGGGGTCGAGTTCGGCCCCGGCTAAAAAAGTAAGTAAAACAGCCCCGGAAGAAGCCAGAAACCGCAGCCATTCACGATCGGCGCCCGGCAATTCCCCTGTTCCGAAGGCGCTCGCTACTGCAGCCGCAGCCACGCCCACACAGATTTCAACCAGCGCAATGGATATCCGCAAGTGATAGGCGATGATGGCCGAAACGATGGCCAACCCGAGCCACAGACTGGCAATGGTGTAAATCTGTTCCATCGGAGAGTTATCCTTTGCACGGGCCGTTCAGTTGTGCTCAGCAATGTTCAGTCGTGCTTCGTAATGCTCAGTGGTGCCTCGCGATGTTCAGTGGCGCTCCGTAATACTCAGTGGTGCTCCCGGGTCTTCCGGAACTGGACGTCGGGCCACTCCTCCATGATGAAGCCGAGGCGCCACTCGCTCGCGGCCAGGTAGGTGAGGTGGTTGTCGGCGTCCCGGGCGAGGTTCGCCTGGCAGCGCTTTTCAAATTCGGAGAGGCGCTTGGGGTCGTCACAGGCGATCCAGCGGGCCGTGGCGTACTCGATCTTTTCGTAGGAGGCGTCCACGCCGTATTCGCTCTTGAGACGGGCCATCGTTACATCAAACTGGAGAACGCCGACCGCGCCCAGGATGTAGTCATTGC
>JBAXSA010000648.1:0-1714 GCA_037130945.1 Pseudomonadota bacterium
TTGCGCTGAATGGATGGTGTTCTTTTCACCTGGAGGTCATTGTGGCCTGGGACATTGCCATAGCCTTTGGCGACCTTCTGGTAGGTCACGGAGACGACCATTCCATTGGGTAGTTTCTTTCTGAATGTGCCAGAAGGCCGAATGACAAAATCTGGCAGTTTTAGCTCTTATTTTGATGGTTTATAGGTTGGATCGAATCCGTGTGAGATTTGGGCTATTATGCGAACCGTGAGACCTAATTGGCTTGTCATTGTTTTATACCCGTGGAGTTCCGCATGTGTTTTCAGGCAATAGACTTGCCTTTCATTATAGCATTATTCGCCTTATGAATAGTTTTTACTTAATTAAAAATGGAATAAATTTCATGGTGCCATAAGCATTTATAAAGAAATAGCGGAGTGTTTAGATCAAGGAACGCTCTGCTTCACAAGAACATTTCATTGATCTATGCCGGATGCTTGGCGAGGCCACGCCCAACGAGGTTGACCCTGATGGCTCTTGGTACTGTTTCGAGATGGGCGCGAAGAAGGCTGGGAGTAGCCGGCCAGATGAACAATGGTCGCCCCCGCCCAAAGCCCAAACTTGTCGCGGTTGCGCTCAACAATTCCATTCCTCATGCCCCAACGGCGCTTGACTGAGCATCTCCCGGTATTGCCGCCACTGGGGAACGTGCTTCTCCACCAGTGCCGCAAATCGATCGTTATGATGCCGTTCTAGCAGATGCACCAGTTCATGCACCATGATGTATTCCAAACACTGCACCGGCTTCTTGGCCAGTTCCAGATTGAACCAGACACGGCGGGACATGGGGTTGCAGCTTCCCCACTGGGTCTTCATCTTGTTGATGCCCCAATCGGCGACCTGCACACCGAGGACGGGCTGCCACTTTTCCAGCAGGGGTGGGATCAGCGCCTTGAGTTGCTCACGATGCCAGCGCAGCAGTACGGCTTCCCGCTGCTCGGCGCTAGTGCCGGGACGAACGAACAGGTCGATGCTGGCAATACCGCGCAAGGCGACTCTGGCCGGGGCGTCATGCTCATGCACGCGCAGGCGATAACGCTGGCCGAGAAAATAGTGGCTCTCGCCATTCACCATCTCGCGCTGCGATTGGCGCGGCTGTTCGGCGAACTTGGCCTTCTGCCGCCTGATCCAGCCCAGCTTGTCGATCACCGCCAGCCGCACGGCTTCATCGCTGACCACCAGCGGAACCGCTACCCGCACCCGGCCATGGGGCGGATAAACGCCCAGATGTAGGTTCTTGATGTCCTTGCGAACCACTTCCACCTTGAGGCCGCCGACGGTGAGGTGGTGAATCTCGGCAAGTGCCTCATCAGTAGTCATTCTGGTGTTTCGCCAGTTCCAGAATCTGGTCGGTGAGAGCATCCTCGTTGAGTACGGCCTTGATGGCGATCCGCACCTTCTTGGTTTTCATGGCGTTGGTCTTCCAGCCGTTTTGCAGGCTGCCCATGATCGCCGCATCCACCGCCAGCGCCAGCCCCTCATCTCTGCCAAGATTGTTGTAAAGCGCCCGCCGCGCTGCCGTTCCGACGCCTGCGGGATAGCCTCCCGGCCCGCCGCCCGGCATCGTCGCGTCCTTGGTCAGCTTGGCGATCTTCTCCAGATACTCCTTGTAGCTCACCACCCCCTTGCGCCGCAGTTCGATCAGCGCATCCAGCAGCTTCGACATCTTTTCGTAGTAGGCCGGATCAACCGG
>JBAXSA010000649.1:0-1711 GCA_037130945.1 Pseudomonadota bacterium
CCGGATCCAGTCAAAGCCAAAGCCAAAGCCAAAGTCAGGGAAACGGACGTCACCCCCTCGCCCTGGGTCACCCGCGCCGGCTGGGCGATGGCGCTGTTGCTGGTGATCGGCATCGCGCTCTGGTGGCCCGAGCGCCAACTGGAGGGCCCGGCCGGTACCTTGCAGAGCCTTGCCAAGGCGGTGGAACAACACCGCAACCAGAGCGGGCATTTGCCCGAACATCTCTCCGGGCTCGAAGGCTTTCCGAAAGATGCCGTTGAATGGTCTGTCAGATACTGGAATGCGCGGGATGCCGCAGGCCGGACGGAAATGCTCTTGATGCCCAATGGTAGCCGGCACTATCGCATCGTGCTGCGTCAAGGTGCGGAGGTCTGGATTTACCTCGACACGGAAGGCAAGTCCCGCTTGAGGATCAAGGGAAACCCATAGTCTGGCTAGCCGTGGCCCCAGATCCACACGCCAACTTCGATCTGGTACCCCTCCAGCGGCTGCTCGCGAAACAAGATGCCGCCGCCATCGACATTTTCGCGGCTTTGCGTGAACATACCGTCTCTCGCATGGAAGCTGAATCCTTCGGACATCTGCCCAGGCCATCGACGACCTCGACTTCCGAAGCGCCTTAAAAATCCACACCGAAGGGTGCATCGATGACCACTGACAGCCTCTGCCATAGCCCTCCCATCTTCCTGATCATTGACGACGATCCGGTTGCCATCAAGCTCCTCAGACAGATTCTGAAGCAAGAGGGACAGGTCTTGTTCGCGACCAACGGGCTGGATGGCCTGGCTCAGGCCCGCAGTCATCACCCCAACCTCGTGTTGCTGGACGGCGAAATGCCTGGAATGGATGGCTTCGAGGTCTGTGCGGCCCTCAAGGCCGATCCCGGTACGGCGGACATCCCCGTGATTTTCGTCACGGCTTTCAGTGACGTGGATCACGAAGTCAAGGCGTTGAATGTGGGTGCTGTCGATTTCATCAGTAAGCCTATCAGTCCCGCAGTGGTGACCCTAAGGGTTCGAACACACCTGACGTTGCAACGGCAAGCCGACGAACTCCGCCGTATTTCCCGGATTGACGGCCTGACCGGCGTGGCGAATCGGCGCTGGTTCGACGAGCTGCTTGAAACGGAATGGCTCAGGGCCGCACGAGCGATGACGCCAATTGGTCTGCTCATGATTGATGTCGACCACTTCAAGGCCTACAACGACCATTATGGCCACACGGCCGGTGATACTTGCCTGAAGGGGGTGGTCGATGCCATCGTCAGCGTGGTTCGAAAACCTCCCGACATGGTAGCCCGATACGGTGGCGAGGAGTTCGCGTGTCTACTGCCCGGCAATAACCTCGTGGGAACCGCCATAGTTGGCCAACGGGTGCTTGAGGAGGTTCGCGCTCGCCGTTTGCCCCATGCCTTTTCCGGGGTGGCTGATCATGTGACGGTCAGTATCGGCGGGGCAATTCTCTTGCCCGACGCCCACCTAGCCCCTGGCGCATTGGTCGAAGCGGCTGATCGCCACTTGTACCGGGCCAAGGCCGAAGGCCGGAACCGCTTGGTCACCGAGGATGTGGAAGAGGGGGATTTTTGATCGTTTGAGGAGTTTGAGGATATGGCCTCGGCGCATCCTAAATAACGTCAGTTATTTCTTACAAAACAATAAGTTATAACTCACGGTTCGCTTATTTTGAAGGCCACGTCGTCGGATCGCGTAGC
>JBAXSA010000650.1:0-1710 GCA_037130945.1 Pseudomonadota bacterium
CGCCTGGGTCGACGTCTACCCCGACCAGGTCATGCGAACGACCGATGCCCGGCCTTACATGGGCGCGGCAGGCCTCGACAATCCCATCTCCCACCCCCTGAATACCCCGGTGCTGGATCAGATGGCGGAGGGTTGGGGAAGTCTCACCGTGAAAGCGGAACAGAACGCCAATGGCTGGGGATACTGGAAGGACGGCTGGTGGCATGTCGCCATCACCCGCCCGCTAGTCAGCAACAGCGACAACGACCCGCAATTGCAATCTGGCAGCCAGACCGTGGCGGCCTTTGCGGTGTGGGACGGCGGCAGCCAGGAGGTCGGCTCGCGCAAGGGCTGGACTAACTGGGTGCCGTTACATCTCGACGATTAGGATCCCTTGATATGGCCACGTCGCTTGCCCAAAAAGCCCATCCCGAAGCCTTGCTCCAGCGGGCCGCGTGGTTTCACCTGCTGGCCATGGGTTTTTGGTACCCCTGGCCGGGGCACGGTGCGGCCTTGCTGGAAAGCCTGCGCCGGGCTCCTCGTCCACCGGGCCGGTTGCTGGCTGATCGAGCCTTGCGCCGGGCGTTCTCCGCTGTTGAGAACGCCTGGGATGGGGCAACGGCCGAGGGGCTGCGAATCGAGTACGCCCGCTTGTTTCTTGGCGCGTCGCCGGCGGCGGCCCACGAGACCGCCTATGGCGACGCCCGCCGCATCGCTGGCCGGGTTGTGGAGCTTGCCGATGTCTCGGGTTTTTATACGGCCTTTGGTTTTAAGCTATCCGAGGAGGATCCCGGTCTCCCGGATCATCTAGCGACCGAGCTGGAGTTTTATAGCTTGCTGTTGCTCAAGCAAGCGGATGCCGCCAGCGCCAGCCGCCGCAACGCCGGTTCCATTACGCGCCAGGCCGCCTCGCGCTTCATGGACTACCACCTGGGCCGGTGGGTCAGCGCCTTTCAGGCTGGCCTGATCGAACACCATGCGTCTCCCGCTTACCGTACCCTGGGGGTGCTGCTGTCCACACTGGTGGGTCAGGAGTGCCGTTGTCTGCGTATTGCCCCGCGCCTCCTGAGCGGGCGTTTACCCACAGATTTCGTGCAGGAAGACGGCTTTGAATGTCCCCAGGCGGTAGCCCCCTCGTGAGTCCCCCGCCGCCGGTCAGCCTGGTCGATCCTTTCGGACGCCGGATCGAATACCTGCGGCTATCGGTCACGGATCGCTGCGACTTTCGCTGCTTTTACTGCATTCCCAAGGGTTACAAAGGATTCGTAGCACCACCCGAGTGGTTATCGCCCAGCGAGATCGAACGGCTGGTGGGGTTGTTTTGCCAACTCGGCGTCCGCCGGGTACGCCTGACGGGGGGAGAACCCCTGGTTCGGCGCGAGACCCTGGAGATCGCCCAGCGCCTCGGACGGCTGCCCGGTCTTCGGGATCTCTCCCTGAGTACCAATGCCGCTCACCTGGCCCGCGATGCCCTGGCCTTGCGGGAAGCCGGGGTGGGGCGCCTCAACGTCAGCCTGGATGCGCTGGATCCGGTGATCTTCCATCAGATCACCGGATCGCGGCTGGCACCCGTGCTGGAAGGTCTGGAGGCCGCTCAGGCCGCCGGTTTTTCCCCGATCAAAATCAACATGGTGGTACTAGCCGGGCTCAATGACCATCAGGTCGGTGACATGGTGGCCTTTTGCCGGGATCGGGGTTTTACCCTGCGTTTTATTGAGGCCATGCCGGTAG
>JBAXSA010000651.1:0-1707 GCA_037130945.1 Pseudomonadota bacterium
CGCCCCCTGCTAGTTTTAGCTGGCTCTTCAGGGCTGTGAATTTGTCTAATATGAAATTACCTATGCTGCCCGATGGCAGGTTGACATGCGCGTGCGGCACGGATTAGGAACGAAGAAGTGGTTGGTCATTTTAACCGATTCAGCTATGAATCGGGTGTGAAAAAACAGCCAACCACTCAACTGGAGGTTAAGACGCTTCTTAACCGGATACAACATTTTATTGGTTTCGTTTACCACAGCATCCGCCTGCGGGGCGCAGGGGGGACGCTACGGGTCGAGGTGAAAATCCATGCCCACCGTGGAATTCGGGGCAAATGTGCCGTCTGCCAACAGGCTTGTCCAGGCTACGACCAACTGGCCGAGCGGCGCTGGCTCTTTGTACCCCTGTGGGGAATTACGGCCCACTTCTTCTACCAGCCACGCCGGGTGGAATGCCCAGAGCACGGCGTGGGCGTCGAGTACATTCCCTGGAGCCAAGGCAAGCGGCCCGTGACCACGGCAATGATGGGGTTTCTGGCCCGGTGGGCGCGGCGGCTGTCTTGGCGGGAGACGGCCCAAGTGTTCCACACCAGTTGGGAAGCCGTTTATCATTCGGTCCAGTGGTTCGTGAAGTGGGGCCTGGCGCACCGCAATCTCGAAGGCATCGAGTCCCTTGGGGTTGATGAGATTCACTGGGGCAAGGGCAAGCGTGCGGACCAGTTCCTGACCGTGATCTATCAGATCGACAGTCAGTGTCGAAGACTGCTGTGGGTGGGGCGGCAGCGAACGCAGACCACGTTGCGCCGGGGCTTGAGTGTCTTGGGACCAGCGGTCGTCAAAGGCCTGAAGTTTGTTTGCAGTGATATGTGGCAGCCCTACCTAAAGGTCATTGCGGAACAGGCGGGGCAAGCGTTGCATGTGCTGGATCGTTTTCACATCACCGGGCATTTGAACCAAGCGCTAGACCAAGTGCGGCGCTCTGAGAGTGGGCGTCTGCAAGGTCAGCCGCTCGCAAAGCGACTCAAGAAAATGCGCTGGCATCTGCTGAAACGAGGTAGCCGGGTACGCGGCCGAGCGCGGGTTAAGCTGGAGGCGCTGCTGGCGAGCAAACTGGCGACCGCCCGCGCCTGGAATCTGAAGGATACCTTTGAGTACTTCTGGCACTACAAGTCCCCGATCTGGGCAAGTGCCTTTCTACAGTACTGGACTGAGCGAGCCATGCGCAGTCGCCTTGAGCCGATGAAGAAGGTGGCGCGGATGCTCCGCACCCACGAGGAGCTGGTGTTGAACTGGTTTAAGGCCAAAGGGGAAATCTCCAGCGGTCCTGTCGAGGGGTTGAATAACAAAATTCGAGTGGTGACCAGACGCGCCTATGGCTTCCGCACCTATGACGCTATGGAAACAGCATTGTATCACACGTTAGGCCGACTTCCAGAGCCGGAATCTACCCATAGTTTCACATGACGAAACAAAAGAATTTATTAAACTCAGGACTCGTCTCCTTTGCAGCGTTTCGCAGGCTGACCAGGAAATCCACTTCCTCGTTATCTACAACACCATCAGCAAAGATTTCTTTCTTCAAAATCTTCGTCTCCGGAGCATCGATCACGCCATCAGCCAGTAGTACTTTACTCAATAAACTTTTCCAGTTAGCCATAATGATACCTTTCTTCTATTGTTTTTGTTCTGTGTTTCTATCTCGCCTAGTTTCCTAACGGCGGTCCATTC
>JBAXSA010000652.1:0-1705 GCA_037130945.1 Pseudomonadota bacterium
GGCGGTGGCATTGGCCTCCAGAATCAGCCCCTGGGTATCGGTGGCCAGCACCGCGACGTCGATGACGGCCAAAATCTGCTGCGTGGAGGACATGCTACGGTTCTCCAAATGTCATGTCTGGATGGAAAAATTGCCCCGTCTCATCACAATGTCAGGTATTAAACGTGACAAAACCCCAAGGCGCAGGCGGAGATATCCCTGTTTTCTCCCGCCGGTTTCGTTCAAAATAGCCGCTTGTGAAGAGAATAGCCAGACAAGCCCTACAAGGACGCATCCATGGCCAGAAAAAATGCCATTCCACCGGACGCCCCACTGCCGGCCCGTGATCGTGACCCTCACAAGGTTCGAGAGGCACGCCGCTACGAAAATCCCATCCCGAGCCGGGAATTCATCCTCGATGTTCTCACCGACTCCGGGGTACCCCTCACCTTCGAATCCATCGCCGAGGCTCTGGAACTCGACGGGGCGGAGACTCTGGAGGCCTTGCGCCGCCGCCTGCTGGCGATGGAGCGGGATGGGCAGCTGATTGTCAACCGCCGTGGCCACTATTGCCGGGTCAACCGCCGGGATTTGATCGCGGGACGGGTTATCGGGCATCCCGATGGTTTTGGCTTTCTCAAACCCGACGAGGAAGGCGACGATCTGTACCTCTCGGCCCGCGAGATGCGGGGTCTGTTCCACGACGACCGGGCGGTGGTGCGGGTGATGGGACAGGATCGCCGGGGCCGCCGGGAAGGTGCCCTAGTGGAAGTCCTGGAACGCAACACCAAAACCCTGGTCGGCAGGCTTCAGGTGGAGGCCGGCGTGGGTTTTCTGGAACCCAATAACCGGCGCTTGATTCACGATGTCGTTGTCCCCCGCGAAGGTTTTGGGCCCTCTCAGGCCGGCCAGATTGTCCTGGTGGAGATTGTCGAACAACCCACCCAGCGCACCCAGCCCATCGGCCGGGTGATTCAGGTACTCGGCGAACACCTGGCTCCCGGCATGGAAACCGATATCGCCATTCATACCCACAACCTGCCGGTGGACTGGCCTGTGGCGGTGCTGGAAGAGATCGCCGGGCTTGCCGGGACGATCCCCGCATCGGCCTACCAAAACCGCGCCGATCTCCGTCACACCCCGCTGGTGACTATTGATGGCGCAGATGCCCAGGATTTTGATGATGCGGTCTATTGCGAACCGCGCCCCAAGGGCGGCTACCGGCTTCTGGTTTGCATCGCTGACGTATCGGCCTATGTCGAGCCGGGTTCGGCACTCGACGAAGAGGCCAGGAATCGCGGTAATTCCGTGTATTTTCCCAACCGCGTCATTCCCATGTTACCGGAGGTTTTATCCAACGGTCTTTGCTCCCTCAATCCCGGCGTTGATCGCCTGTGCATGGCTTGCGAGATGACCCTCAGCCCGGAGGGTGTCATCACCCGCTCGCGTTTCTTCCCGGCGGTGATGCGATCCGCCGCACGTCTGACCTACGACCAGGTGGCGGCGATGCTGCTCGATGCCGAGCCGTCACTCTGCCAGCAATACGCCGGGGTTCTGCCGCATCTTCACCAGCTATTTGCCCTCTATCAGATACTCTCCAAGGCCCGCAAGGCCCGTGGCACCCTGGAATTCAACACCACCGAAAGCCGCTTCGAGTTCGACGACCAGCGCCAGGTCGTCGCCATTCGCCCGCTGGTGCGCCATGACGCCCACCGGCTGATCGAGG
>JBAXSA010000653.1:0-1694 GCA_037130945.1 Pseudomonadota bacterium
CCTCACCGTCTCCCACGCCCTCCCGCTCGTCCATCCAGATTATTGGCCACACCGACAAGCAAGGTGAGGATAAAAAAGGTTCGGCTTATAACGACAATCTCTCGATACGGCGCGCCCGTTCGGTGGTGGGATTGCTGGTACAAAAATATCCCGCCCTGCAAGGTCGGCTGAAAGCCGAGGGTAAAGGTAGCCGTGAACCTCGCTATCAGGGTGAGGGTGAGGAAATCTATCGTCTCAACCGCCGGATAGAAGTGGTTTTACCCCAATGACCCGCGCCGCGAGTTTCCAGCGTAGCGACTGGATTGGCTTGGCGTTGTGCGGATGGATGGCCAGCGCATTGGGTGGGGAAATGCATGTTCCGCCCGTCTTGCTCACCGCCGGGACGGGCCACCCCTGCGCTGTTAATATGGCTCCCCCGTCTTGCTGGCTGGCGAATCTTGCCCCTCTGTTGGCCCTGGCCAGCCCGGATGGATTCCTGTCCGCCCTGGCCAAGCTGGACGACAGCCTGCAACCGGTCATTTTGGCCGGCCCGGTCTGGCGTGTGATGGCCGCGAAAGAGGGGGTGACAGTGACGGGTGACCGGGTGCGGATCCAGATCACCGCTACCTCGCCGGCGGCGGTCGCTGTGTTGGAAGAAACCCTCCGTGCTGCGGGTGGTGAGCGAGTGACTCACTTTGAGTCCGTGCTATTCGCCCTGTTGCCGCCCGCAGCCCTGTTACCCCTTGTGGCGAGACCCGAGGTATTGCGGATGATGGCTACCCGCGTCACGGTTCGGCTCCCTCGCTGATATCAAACCATTGGAGACTGTTTCGTCATGAAGAATCTTGTGAAATTTTGCCTCATCGGGCTGGCCGGGATCACGCTGGGTGGCGTGGTCGCCATTTCATCGGCGGGTGGGCTGGGTGACGCGGTGCGGCAGTACCAACAGGAACGTGGAGGTTCCGAACCTGCCTCTACCAAACCCCGTCCCGCCTCTTCGACCCCTTCGTCTTCTGGCCGCACGGGATCGGGACGCTGGAATCCCGCCGCGTTGCGGGTGGCGGATCTGCCCGAGCCTGCCACCCGATCCTTTGCGCCCAAGGCCCTGTTCGAGACGCACTCGCGCATCGACCCCGCCTTGCTCGCCTTGGCCGAGCCTGGCCAGTTCAAGGGGTTTGACGGACTTCATGCCATGACCCAGGTTCATAACCGGCGAGTGGCGGTGACCCTCGCGGCCCGTCAGCCCCGCGATGTCGAGACGCTGGCCCGTGAAGTCCGGCGATTGGGCGGCGAGGTGAGCGCGCGCTTTGACAATCGCCTGAACAGCCTGGTATTCGCCCGCTTGCCAGTGGATCGGATTACGTCGCTTTCCAACCTGAGTGGGCTAGACTACGCCGCGCCACAACCGCTTTTCCGGCCGCCGCCATTGCCCCCGATGCGAACCTCGCACTATCGCCCCAAGGGTGGGCCGGTCATCAGCGAAGGCGTGGAGACCACTGGGGCCAAGCGTCTTCATGAGCAGGGCATCACCGGCAAAGGCGTCAAGGTCGGCATCCTCGATTTTGGTTTTTATCGGTATTCGGAACTTCAGAAGCAGGGTGTTTTGCCTGCACCGGCGGCGACTCAGACCTTTTCCGACGAGCCTTCCAGAGAAGTGCATGGCACAGCCTGCGCCGAGATCATTCATGACATGGCCCCCGACGCCGCGCTATACC
>JBAXSA010000654.1:0-1691 GCA_037130945.1 Pseudomonadota bacterium
GAAAAAATAACCACTCTCCTGGGCCAAGCGCAGAACCAGAGCGGTCTTGTCCACGTAGTAGTATTCACTAGAAACGATCTTGGCGAAGGTCTGAATACCAATGGGCAGTTTACGGCGGGTCATGATGGGCATTCCTGTGAGGGTTTTTTAGCGATGGGTGGGGATTGTCCGGCTCTTGCCAGGTTCAGCGCCAGTAGACGTCGTAGAATCTCCTCGTCCGGCATGGCGTCTGTGTAGTCCGTCCAGCCGTAGGCGGAGGCCACGGCACGATCCAGCGTCTTGTGGGCGTTGTCCAGCCAGGCTGGGCGCTGGTTGTAGAGGTTGGTGAGCGTGCGCTTTTTTAGCTCGGCCTCAAAGCCGGATTTAGGCAGGATGCGGTCAGGGTAGCCCGGCACGACTTCCGGCACCCGCTCCACCCATTCTGGCGGGTTCAGCCAGTTTTCCCGGAGTTCGTTCAACCTGCGGGCGGCGGTGGCTATGGCTGAATAGCGGGTGTCGGGGGCTGGGTCGTGTAGTATGTTTTCAGGGAAGGGGAAGGTCTCGAAGGTAGTGGTGGGGGTGTAGCGGGGGTCATTGCCTTTTCCCAGCCAGGTACATAGGCCCAATGACCACAGCTCGTGGAATCGGGAATGGAGAACGCCGAAGGTGGTGTTGTCGGAGCGGGCAATAACGATCAATGCGTGGTCAGCTAGAATACGGGTATCTACCCATGCAAAGAGTCTGTGCTTAGACACGGCTGAAGTGGCAATGTAACGGTGATTATCTGCTACTGCTCTCCGTAAAGCTGGCCTCGGATCACCATGCAACCACCATCGGGTTCGGTGAAATTGGCGACGAAGGTTTAATCGTGTTGGCTTTACATGCTCGATTACATGGAAAAAAGGTGCTTCATAAAGTTCTGCCTCCATTGCTGACATATAACAACCAAAATCAATGATCCAGGTGTCAGATGGTCTGCGCGTAACATCCATACCGTTTGACCACGGACACAGCACATCACTGTTGGGTTTGCCGTGAGGATTGGGTAGTTTGAGCCACTGCCGTGCCAGCTCGCCGGAAATGTCGAATGGGCCGTTTTTTTGTGTACCTATAAACGAAATTTTCGCATTCTCAGCCAGCCGTTTGGCTTGGGTTAAATCGCCTCCCGGAGAGCTATTGAGTGTCTGGGCGGTTAAATCGGCATGAATGGCTGTGACTGGTTGGCCGTCGAGTATTGGCGGCGTTCCCATATTCCCGAAGCACACCAGCGATACACGCACCGCCGCGCCATCATTGATCCAAGGTTCGTCACTCCAGGCGTTGAAAATTTGCCTTATTTCGCCAATTCGATCCAGCACTTTCCGATTTGCCCCACCCCGGATGCTGTTGGTGGCGACCAAACCAGCACGTTTTGCCTTTGTCGCTTCAATCTGCGCCAGAGCTTTCTCAAACCAGTAGGTCACGAGATCAGCGCCACCGGGTACCCTGCCTTTATAGAGTCCGCGAATCCGGATCACATACTCCTCACCCAGTTCACCGATCATCTTTCTATCCCCCAGAAACGGCGGATTGCCAATAATCACATCCGCTTGTGGCCATTCAGCCTCCGTGCCATCGGGATTGATGAGCGCATCCCGTTGTTCGATGGTCTCCAGTGGCCGCAGGATGGGATTCTTGAGCAGGCTAAACCCGTGATTGAGCATCCACTGAAT
>JBAXSA010000655.1:0-1690 GCA_037130945.1 Pseudomonadota bacterium
GATCGCGTCATGAAAGGCGTCGGTCCCGCAAAATCCAAGGCCATTATCGACTATCGGAATGCCAAGGGTTCTTTCAAGACCGTCGACGATCTCAAAAAGGTGCCCGGTATTGGTGATAAGACCCTTGAAGAGAATCGCGCCAATCTGACGGTGGGAGGCGGTACCTCCAAAACCCCGGCCGCGAGTCCGCCGCCGGCTTCCCCAGCCGCCGCGTCCAAGCCAGTGCCGGTATCGCCAGTGCCCGCACCAGCGCCTGTCATGGCCAAACCCAAGGCGCCGGCGTTACCGGCCGCCACGTCGGCCCCTGCCCCTGCAAAACCCGTCGGCCAAGTCAAATAAAATACCGGCTTAAAAACAGGGCTCGTGCCAGGATTTGCCACGCTCTATTTTGCGTAGAGCGTGGCGTTTGCCGTGGCGAGACTATTTCGACAGGGAGATAAAATGTTCCGGCGGTTGCGTGAAGACATCGCCTGTGTGTTCGAGCGCGACCCCGCAGCCCGCACCGTTTTCGAGATCCTGACCCTCTATCCGGGGGTGCATGCGTTGCTCTTTCACCGGCTGGCTCACGGGTTGTGGGTTCGGCGACTGAGATGGCTCGCCCGGGCCGTTTCGCATCTGGGTCGCTTTCTGACCGGCATCGAGATTCATCCGGGTGCCATGATTGGGCGGCGTTTTTTTATCGACCACGGGATGGGGGTGGTGATCGGTGAAACTGCCGTCATTGGCGATGACTGTACTTTGTACCACGGTGTGACCCTGGGGGGCACAACCTGGCAAAAAGGCAAGCGCCATCCGACCCTGGGCCAGGGGGTGGTGGTCGGTGCCGGTGCCAAGGTACTGGGGCCCATCGAGATTGGCGATGGGGCGCGCATCGGCTCCAACGCCGTGGTGATCAAACCGGTGCCCGCCGGTGCCACCGTGGTGGGGGTTCCGGGACGGCTGATCGATCCCGTCCTCCAAACAAGAGAACGTCAACGTGCCGAAACCGCCCGCAAGATTGGCTTCGATGCCTATGGCGTGACCCAGGACGCCCCCGATCCGGTGGCCCATGCCATCAACTGCATGCTGGATCATATTCACCTCATGGATCGAAGACTCCAGCTCATGACCGGCATCATGCAAAAACTTGACGGAGCCGCCAGTACGCTGCGGGATCTGCCCGAAATCGACACCCATGATATGGACGCTTGCGAAATTTTTTCGAGTTTTGAAGAACTCGGACAATTGAGTCATAGCGGTTCCTCCAGGGCCTCCACACGGGTCTGATTCGATCCCCTCCATCGGGAATACTTGATTATTTTCATCGGGTATATATATTGTCTCTCACTACCCAGGAGAAACAACGATGCGACTGACCACCAAAGGGCGATACGCGGTTACGGCGATGCTGGATCTGGCGATTCATCAGACGCAAGCCTCGATTTCCCTGTCCGACATCGCGGATCGCCAGGCAATTTCCCTCTCCTATCTGGAGCAGCTGTTTGCCCGCCTACGCCGTCACGGGCTGGTGGAATCGGCTCGGGGACCTGGTGGAGGGTATCGATTGGCGCGCCCGGCGGGACAAATCTTTGTCTCCGAGGTCATTAACGCGGTGGATGAAGGCGTCGAGGCCACCCGTTGTAGTGGAGCCCATAACTGCCACGACAACGGGCGCTGCATCACCCACGACCTCTGGGAGGATCTGACCGGC
>JBAXSA010000656.1:0-1688 GCA_037130945.1 Pseudomonadota bacterium
ACGCTTTCAGCAAGATGACACCCGGCTCGGCCCAATGGCACCGCCCGTCGAGGAACCGGCCGGGGAATTTCCCCATACCCTGGATCTGCGTAAATCCCCTTGATGCCCGCAGGAAGTCGATTTGGCATCCTTCATTTTCCAGTTTACACTCCTGGCGAGGAGAGGCCCGTTCTTCCTGAGCTTGTCGAAGGACGTGAACCCGCACCGTTCTCCCTTCAACAGGCCGCCCTTCGACAAGCTCAGGGCGAACGGTGGGCCAAATGTGTAAACTACTTTCTGGCCTTTTTGAAGGATGCCGTCGATTTGAGTTTGCCAGTCCCGTTGCAAAATCCCTACACCTTGGGTCTGGGACAGGTTGGGGACGAAGTGACTCGGCTCCGCCGTGGCGGGGTCTACTGGATCACGCTGGATCGTGTGGATGACGCGGATCGCTTTTGCCGGCAGGTGCTGGGTAGCCTGCTGGTCACTGATCGCGCGGTGCTGATCACAGCTGGCCGCGACCCCCAGGATGCGGTACGGGCATTGCCGGACACGCTGGGCCCCGGCGATCTGCGCCTGTTTTCGCTGGACGACTTGCACACGGCACGCGCGCTGCGAGACTTGTCTGGGGATCTGGATCGCGCCCTGCGGCCGCGTGATCGCCTAATCCTGCTGATGCTGCCCTCGGCACGGTGCGTCTTTGATGTGTCTGTGCTGGCGGCCTGGTGTCAGCGCTGGGTGGCCTGGCTGGAACAAACGGGCTGCACCTTGCTGGTACTGAGCCATGGTGACGACAGCGCGATGTTGTCCGCAAGGTTGCTGCCGCTGAATCACCTTTTGTCGGGGCTGGCGCATCTGCTCCGCAAACAGGGCAGGGTGCATTATCTGCGGCAATATTGGCGCAACAGCCTGAGCGTCACGGGCGCACGCGAACTCATCCTGGAGCCGGGTGATAACGGCTTCTCGCTGCTGGAAACCGCGCCGCTGGCGTTACGCGGGGGCAATGACGAAGATCTCATTCTGGCTCAGGTCGCGGTGCTGGAAGGCGCACCCCGCCTGTCGAGTCACTGGGAAGTCTTTGACAACCTGGATGATCTCTTCCTGCGTGCGTTACAAGCGCAATCCGCCACCGTGATATTCGCCATGACGGGCAACGCCCAGGTGGCCGATCTGGCGCGCAGGATCCACAGTCTCAGAACCCAGCGGGGCGCCACCATCAAGCTGGTTGTGCGCGAAATGAAGCCCTGCCTGCGCCACAATGACGAGCAGGTGCTGCTCCTGTGGTATCACTTTGGTGACTCCCGTAGGCACGACCCTGTCGCGTTTCCTGGTCATGATCCAAAACCTCTGGGGACAGATCATGCAGCGTCCCGTGGCAACCGATGTGGAAGCCCTGCTGCGTTCCTCGCAATCCTTGAAGGTGCGCGGCATCGTGGCAATCGCCGCCTTTGTCGACTATTTGCGCGCGACGGTCGCGAGCGATTGGACCAGCGAGGCGGGTGGCATCCTCACGGTACTGGAGCCCGTCCCCAGTCTGAAGGCGCGCCAGGCCTTGACGCAATCGCAATTGCGCCGCTTCGGCGGCGACGTCATCTGCGAAGCCCGGCACTGGTTCAGTTTAATTATTTAATATAACTTGTTGATTTATAATAAAAATGGCTCATATTGGGTTTTGAGGACATGCCGGAATCCATGGCCTTTCACCATCT
>JBAXSA010000657.1:0-1688 GCA_037130945.1 Pseudomonadota bacterium
TTGATGATGATTCCTTCATTTTGGCCGCGTTACAAACCGTTCTGTCCAGCAAGGGATTTAAAGTCATTTCACTCACCAACCCGCAGGAAGCCTTCAATGTGGCAAAAAAGAAGCGTCCGGATTTAATCATCTCCGATGTGAACATGCCAGGTATGGACGGATTTACCCTCCTTTCACTGCTCAAGTCGAATGCCGAAACCAAGGGTATTCCCGTCATTATGCTCACTGCGGCCAATAAAGTGGGGGATGTGGAGAAGGGATTTGCGTTAGGATCGGAAACCTATCTCACGAAACCCATCACGGATTGGGATCGTACCTGGTCAAAAATTAATCTTGTCCTCAATGTCAAATAATCTGTGTCATCGGAACGAGTCCCGTCAGGCCGGAATCCGTTCAGACAAATTCTGCATCAGGTTGTGCTTTATACTTAAGAGATAGAGAATCCAACGGGAGGTCACGATGCCCACCGACAAACCCTACACCGATCAGCAGCTCCGGGAACTCGAGGAGCGCCTCGTGCCGTCTGTCCGGCGCATGGCGATCAAGACTACCACCAAGATTCTCTGGCGGATTGCGCGGAGTCTCGGACAGGCTGTCAAGCGTTTTTTCGACATGATCCTGGCCCTGCTGGGACTGCTGGCCGCCATGCCTATCCTGCTGCCGGTCGCTGCCCTGATCAAGCTGACCGACGGCGGCTCGGTGCTGTTTTGGCAGACGCGCATCGGAAAATGGGGCAAGCCCTTCCGCTTTCCCAAGTTTCGCTCCATGGTGGTCAATGCCGAAGCCTTGCAGAAGCAACTCCTGGCCGAGAATGTCCACGGTGATGGCGTCACTTTCAAGCTGAAGCGCGACCCGCGCATCACCTGGATTGGCCGCATCATCCGCAAGACCAGCATCGATGAGCTGCCGCAACTCTGGTGCGTTCTGAAGGGCGAGATGTCGCTGGTGGGCCCGCGCCCAGCCCTGGAGCGCGAAGTCTCGCGCTATAGCCTGGATGACCGCCGCCGGCTGGATGCCACGCCAGGTTTGACCTGCATCTGGCAGGTCTCCGGCCGTTCCGATGTACCCTTTCCCAAGCAGGTGTTGATGGATGTCGAATATATCGAGCAGCAAAGCCTTTGGTACGACATCAAACTCCTGTTCAAAACCATTCCGGCGGTCATCACCGGCCGGGGCGCCTATTAGCGAGCAGGAAAGACCCGATGAATACCCAGTCCGTCCCCGCCAGCTTGAATATCCACGGCATTCGCCTGGTCAACCTGGCGCTTGACGAGGCCATCTATGCCATTGAGGCCGCCCTCTCGGCTCGCCAGCCGACCCGCGTTGCCTTTGTCAATGCCGATTGCGTCAACATCTCGGCCACGAATGACCAGTACCGTCAACACCTGGCCGAGATGGACTGGGTCTTTGTCGACGGCATCGGCATGCGCGTCGCCGGCCAGATGCTAAAGCAGCCGGTGCGCGACAATGTCAATGGCACCGACCTCTTTCCCCGGCTCTGCCAATCCTTGGCCGAGCAAGGCCAGAGCCTCTATTTGCTCGGGGCGCGTCCGGGTATCCCAGAGGCCGTGGCGGAATGGGCCACAACCCACTATCCTGGCCTGAAGATAGCCGGAACCCAGCATGGCTACTATGAGCCGGCCGAGAACGCCCAGCGGTGGCGCGTAGTAGACGCGGTCCTCCATGCG
>JBAXSA010000658.1:0-1688 GCA_037130945.1 Pseudomonadota bacterium
TGGGTGAAATTCTGACCTTGGCGCGCCTGGATTCCGGCACGGTGGGTAATCTGGACGAGCCTGTGGATCTCGCCGATGTACTGACCCACCTCGCCGATGATGCCCAATTCGAGGCCGAGGCGAAAAGCTGCGTCATGGCCTTGGAATGTCCGACGTCGGTCAGCGTGACCGGCAATGCCGGACTGCTTCATCGCGCCTTCGAGAATGTAATCCGCAATGCGGTTCGCCATTCGCCGACGGGGGGGCAGATCATGATTTATGTGAAAACAGAGGATCCCTGGCTACAGATCCGTGTCGAGGATGAAGGGCCGGGTGTACCCGATGCCGATCTCGAACGCATTTTCGAGCCTTTTGTCAGGCTGGTGGCATCGAACGAACAGGGCCATGGCCTGGGACTCGCCATCGCCCGACGCATTATTCACAAGCATGGCGGCAAGATCTCGGCAGTCAGACGTCCGAATCGAGGCCTCCGGGTCATCATTTGGCTCCCGCGAGGCGCTGAGGTTGAAGGGCAAGATCACACTAAATCAACAGCCGCCGGATGTCCCCCAGCAGTTCGCCCAGAAGCCGTGTAAACCGCGCCCCTTCGGCACCATCAATCACCCGATGATCGTAGGACAGCGACAGCGGCAACATCAGACGGGGGACAAATTGGCTGCCATCCCACCAGGGCTTCATGGCCGACCGGGAGACGCCTAAAATTGCCACCTCGGGCTGGTTGATGAGGGGAGTAAAGGCTGTGCCGCCAATCCCCCCCAGACTGGAAATGGTAAAACACCCGCCCTGCATGTCGCTGGGCAGGAGTTTGCCGTCGCGGGCGCGCTGGCTGAGTCCGGCCAATTCCGTGGCCAGCGCGGCCAAACCCTTGTCATCCACATCCCGAACCACCGGCACCATCAGGCCCTGGGGCGTATCCACGGCCACTCCGATGTGCAGGTAGTGTTTTAAAATCAGATGTTCGCCATCCGGGGCCAGGGAGCTGTTGAAGGGGGGCAGTGCCCGGAGGGTGGCGGCCACGGCCTTGAGCAAAAAAGGCAGCAGGGACAGCCGGATACCCCGGGCCTTGAAGGCCGCCAACTGGCTCTGGCGGAAGGACTCCAGCGCCGTGATGTCGGTCTCGTCGAACTGGGTGACATGCGGAATGCTCAACCAGCAACGGTGCAGATGGGCACCGCTCAGGCGCTTGACGCGCGGCAGCGGGACGGTTTCGACCGATCCAAAGCGGGCAAAATCCACAACAGGCGGGGGAGGGAGCGCAAATCCAGCGGCCGGGACAGAAGCAGAGGGAGAGGCGACGATCCCTTCCTTCAGCGCCCGCTGCACAAACCCCTGAACATCCCCCCGGGTGATTCGCCCTTTGGGCCCGGAGCCCCTCACCTGGGCCAGATCCACGCCCAGTTCCCGGGCGAAACGGCGGATCATGGGACTGGCGTGGGATTTGTGGCCTGCCGAGGGTGTTTCCAGTGGCAGGGGTGGCGGGATCGCAACTTTTTCGCCGGGTGGCAGCGGCGGTGGATTTGAAACCACCGGGACAGGTGGCAGTGCGGGGCGTTCTGGTTCCAGTTCAAGGAGGGGATTGCCGCGGCTCACGCGATCTCCGGCCTTGACCTGCAACGAGAGAATTTTGCCAGCCGTGGGGGCGGGGATGTCGATGGTCGCCTTGTCACTCTCCAGGATCAGCAGGGATT
>JBAXSA010000659.1:0-1687 GCA_037130945.1 Pseudomonadota bacterium
TGGCAAGGAGGCGGAGAGCCGTGCGTTGCGCCGTTCCCTGTTCGTGGTGCAGGATATGCGAGCGGGCGAGCCCTTCACCGAGGATAACGTGCGCTCCATCCGACCGGGTGCGGGTCTGCACCCGCGCTACCTAGAGGTGGTACTCGGGCTCTGCGCCGTGCGCGATATTGATCGTGGTACCCCTATCGGGTGGAACATCGTGAGCGGTACCCCGTAGCGATATGGTTGAGCTTATAGCGTGTGTCGATCTCGGTGTCGTTGACGGTTAGACAACGATAATAACATGCCGCCGAGCCCATACAGTATGCGGATTTCCCCGTCCCTCGTCAGCCGCACTACACTTCAACCTCAGAGGTTCCCATGTCCCAAAAAACCGACCAGTGGTTCCAGCAAGCCTTCGCGTTCCATCAAGACGGTCGTTTGGCCGAAGCGCAGAAGCTCTATCTTCGTCTGTTGGAGCAAACCCCAGAGGATCCCGAGCCTTACTACCTGCTGGCCACCCTGAAAAGCCAGCAACAGGATCATGCCGGTGCGTTACCCCTCTTCGAGCGAGCCCTTGAACTCCGGCCGGGGCATCCGGAAACGCTAAACAACCTGGGATTGGCGCTGATCCATTCGGATCGCCTCGATGAAGCAGTCACCCAGTTGCAACACGCCATTGCCGCCAAGCCAGATTACGCACACGCGCATTGCAACCTGGGCATGGCGTTTGTCAAATTGGAGCGACATCAGGCCGCCACCGACGCCTATCGGCGTGCGGTTGAGCTTGATCCCGGTTATGTCGACGCCCAGTTCAACCTCGGCCTGAGCCTTTATCGACTGAACCAGTTTGCAGAGGCCGAAGCCCCGTTACGTCGTACCATCGAACTGTGCCCTGAGCATGCTTCTGCCTATAGCGACCTCGGGTTGGTACTCAAGGCCATGAATCGGCTTAGCGAGGCACTCTCCTGTTTTGAGCGGCTTTGTGCCCTCAATCCGTCGTCCGCCAACCCGTGGATCAACTATGGTGCCACCCTGCTCGACCTCTCACGTTTTGAAGAGGCACTTGCCGCCTTTCGCCGCGCCGAGTCGCTGGATCCCGACGCTGCCCTGCCCCATTGGAACACAGCATATCCTTTGCTCGGATTGGGCCAGCTCCAAGAGGGCTGGGAGGCCTATGAGTGGCGATGGAAAATTAACCCGATCTTGTATCCCTTGCCCTATCCGGAGTGGGAAGGCACCTCGCTGAAGGGAAAGACGATCTTGGTGTATGCCGAGCAGGGCCTGGGGGACGAACTGCTATTTGCCTCCTGTCTGCCCGACCTGATTCGCAGGGCGGATCATTGTGTCATCGAATGCGAACCTCGCCTGGCATTGCTCTATAGCCGTTCCTTTCCGTCAGCCACCGTGCGTGGTGCCCGGCGCTACGATCACCGATGGATCAACAGCGTGCCCGGCTGTGACGTGCAATGCGCCCTGGATTCCTTGCCACGTTACCTGCGCCGCGAGATCAATCAGTTCCCCACCCGACAAACCGCCTATCTTTTTGCCGAGCCGGAGGCGTGCCAGACATGGCTCACTTGGCTGAATAGACTGGCCGGAAAGATCAAGATCGGCATTTGCTGGCGCAGTGGCTTAATGAAAGGCGAACGCCACAAACACTACACTCGGCTTGAGCAATGGGGGTCGATCTTTGCCGTGCCGGAGG
>JBAXSA010000660.1:0-1687 GCA_037130945.1 Pseudomonadota bacterium
ATCCGGATGCAATCCCGACGGCTCATTGGTAAAGCAATGAAACGCGATGGGCAGTGAGCAATTTCGTTTGACCATCGTGAAGAGGATATTCACATCCTGCGCCGCATATTCATCCCCCCATTTGATGCAGATAACATGATAGTTTTTCATAACAGATCCGATATTGCGGGGTCCAGTTTGGATAGCACGTAGCGGGCGCCGGCGGCGGTGAGGTGGTGGGAGTCAAAATAGAGAAATTGGCCCTTGTCTTGAATGACAAAGGATTGCGCCTGTTGCATGACGGAATGGATGGGCAGGTAGTGGACGAGGGGCGTGGTGTTTGCAAGTTCGCCAAGCATCTTGAGGGTCGACTCCTGGCGGATCATAAATTCAGCAACGGTGGCACAGGGCATCGGTGAGGCTTTCCCGAGTAGCATGTTGGTCTGCATGACCTCGATGGGTGAAGCGGAAAGCTCAGGCACGGGTCCCAGGAGAATCACCTGGCGCTGCATGGTTGTCACCTGTTGGCAGAAAGCCCGGAGCCCGTTACGCACCAACGTCGGGTTGTCGTTGGGAGAAGCAGGTTTGGCGTCGCCATAATGTCTGAGTATGATGGGGAAATGGTTGGAAAAAAAGAGTTCTCTGCCATATCCGGTACCTGTCATGCGGGTGCTCCATCGGCAACACACCAGAACGGTCTTGATGTGCGGGTTGCGGGCAAGCCATGCGACAAGATGCTCTGGACCGTAATCGGCCGTGGATTCTGGAAAGGGGTCCTGCACGCCGAGTAAGGGAATCATGCGCGTGTGTAGATAGATTCCGCGCTTGCCGTGCTGGCTCAAAAAAAGATCGATGCCCGCCGACAGTGAATCGGCATGGCTGTCGCCTATGAGCACCAACTCAGGCACGCCCTCGTTGCGCCCCAACGAGAACATGAGGGAAGGCGATTTCTTATAGAAATTGACCAGTCCTTCGGGTTCGGTCGTCCGATTTTCGGAAGAAGGGGTGAACGGTCTTGCTTCCCAAGCCCCGGTTTTGATTTCGATTTTGTTGACTTGGGGGTGAATCATGGTTTTCATGCCCTTGGATATTTCAACGAAAGAGGTGCACGCAAGCAATACTACAAAGGTGGCTGCGGCGCAGGCGAACAGTTCCCGCCGAGACGGACGCGCCAGGCGTGCCGGGGTCTCAACGAATTGCCAGGAAAGCCAGGCCAGCGCCAATGAAAAGAGAAACATGCCTGCCAGGTCGGCATAGCCAGGCTGCCAACCTACGCAATAGTTCCAGAAAACGATCACGGGCCAGTGGAAAAGGTAGAGGGAATAGGATATGCGACCCATCAACACAACCGGACTGTACCGGAGGATTCGTCCGACCCAGCCATCCGCACCGTACCGGATGAGAAGGCATGTGCCAGCCACGGATGGCACGGCGAAAAGCCCGGGAAAAGCACTTTCGTGATCCAATAGCCAGTAGGGTGCCAACAGCAAAGCCAAGCCTGCCAGGATCGGCACAGTATGCTTTCCGTTGGCGGGCGAAAGGGCAGTCATGGCCAGCAGCGACCCGGCGAGCAGCTCCCAGATGCGCGCTGGCAACAGGTAGAAAGCGGCGGTCCGGCCGCCAAACATCTGGAAGTTAGCCTGCATGACCGAAAGCGCAAACGACCCGGCCGCCAGTACGCCTAGAGTAATCACGAGGAACCGTCTTC
>JBAXSA010000661.1:0-1684 GCA_037130945.1 Pseudomonadota bacterium
AAGCGCAGCACCATCTGGCCCGCCTCGGAGATCATCAGGTAAAGGGGCCGTCCCGTCTCGATCAGGCATTCCAGCAGACGCAGCCCGTAGACCACTCCGGAGGCACCGGTCAAGGCGAGCGCCAAGGGGCTGGTGGAGGGGGTGACAGGGCCGGTGGACATGGGCGCAGTGTAGCAGAGCACCGATTGTTTGTGATCCGGCACACCGATGCAGCGGGTTCGGCGTGCCCCTCCCATCAGGGCACTGTGGCCACCCGTGTTTCCCATCCTCCGCTCGAATGGTAACCTGTCGCCCTGGCGGGTTTCGATGCCAAGGCCATTCTTTAACATTTGACCAGATCGGCCACGAGGCCATCTGGGCTTTTTATCCACAACCCGATTTTATTAAGCGAGGCTGGTATGTCCAGAAAGCATCCTGTAGTGGCCGTGACCGGTTCATCCGGGGCTGGCACCACCACCGTCAAGCGCGCCTTCGAGCACATCTTTTATCGTGACAAGGTCAAGGCCTGCGTGGTGGAGGGCGATAGCTACCACCGCTATGACCGGAAGGCCATGCGCGAGGCCGTGGCCAAATACAGCGCCGAAGGCAAGAGCTTCAGCCATTTTGGTGCCGAGGCCAATCTCTGCGACGAGTTGGCAACGCTTTTCCATGAGTACGGTGAATCCGGCACCGGGAAAAAGCGCTTTTATCTCCACAGTCTTGATGAAGCCGCCGCGCATAACCAGCGCCTGGGGACTCAGCTTGCTCCCGGTGAATTCACCTCCTGGGAAGCCATTGAATCAGGCACTGACCTCCTGTTCTACGAAGGCCTTCACGGCGGTGTGGTCACCGATACTGTCGATGTCGCCCAGTATGTGGATTTGCTGATCGGTGTCGTCCCCATTGTCAATCTGGAATGGATTCAGAAGATTCACCGCGACAACGCCGAACGAGGTTATAGCCAGGAAGCCATTGTCGATACCATCCTGCGGCGCATGCCGGATTACATCCAGGTCATCGCCCCGCAATTCTCGCGCACCGACATCAACTTTCAGCGGGTTTCGACCGTGGATACCTCCAATCCTTTCATCACCCGCGACATTCCCACGCCAGACGAGAGCTTTGTCATCATTCGCTTTCAAGATCCCGCGAAATTCAGCATCGATTTTCCCTACCTGATGGCCATGATTGGTGATTCCTTCATGTCGCGCCGCAATAGCCTGGTGGTGCCAGGCGGCAAGATGGGATTCGCCATGGAAATCATCCTCACCCCCATCATCGAACGGATGATGGAGCACCGCAAGGTTTGACGATCCACCCCACGCCACGGGCGTGGGGTTTTTTCGCTTTCGGGCGATACCTCAGAAAAACCGGCCAACGTTCATTTCCCGGCCTCTCGGCACCACCACCAAACCCGATTCCGAGACATGGAAACGTTTCGCATCGGCCTCCCGGTCGAAACCGATATGGGTATTGGGCTCCAGGGTGTTGTAGCGATCAACGATGCAGCGTTTGAGTTTGACGCCCTTGCGAATGATCGTGTAATCCATGATGACGCAATCATCGAGTTCCACCCCTTCGTCGAGAAAGACCTCGCGTCGCACGATGCTGTTACGGATGGACGCACCATTGATGACCGTACCGGAGCCAATGATGCTGTTCTTGATCTGCCCATCGATGATCTTCGCCACAGGGCCCTGATAGT
>JBAXSA010000662.1:0-1683 GCA_037130945.1 Pseudomonadota bacterium
GCAGATAATGATGAAAGTATTCCTCGAACAGGGTGTGATAGGTGGACACCACGGGTACTCCCCAGCAACGTGCCAGCTTAATGCCGACAGCATGGGCCATGAACGGTGTCTGGATGTGAACAAGATCGATACCGGAAAGACCGTTTGCCACCTGCATCGCGGTTCGGTGACTCATCCAGCGATCCTCGGGATCAATCGGCAACCGGTGGGCGGGGATGCGAAAGATGCCTGACTCATCGGGTTCGCTACCGTATCGGGGCGCGATCAACAGGGTCTCTATACCCAGTGGGGTCAACTGATTGCGAAAGGTCTCGATGGAGGTCGAGACGCCGTTAATCCGGGGAAAGTAAACATCGGAAATCATCAAGACGCGCATATAAAATTCCTGGTCTGGGCGAAACACCTGATTTTGCCCTCTAACAACAACCCTCCCGATAACCTCGGTGATTGACCACCAAGCTACTGCCGGGAATGCTCTTGGCGGCTTTTTTGACCTCGGCGGTCACCTGGGCCACTTCGCGGTACGAATTGAACATGCCGGGGCTGATCATCAAGGCACCGATCGAGAGACTGGTGAGGGGATGAAACTCCTGGTCGCCACAGCGGTTCTCTGAAACATAACCGCCACGGGCGAGATCATCGGCATCGAAAAAATTGCCGATTCGCTCGCCGAAGGTGGCGAGCATAGCCCGGCAGCGGGCTTCCCAGTCCGGGCTCAGGAACAGCACGATGAAATCGTCGCCGCCAATATGGCCAACAAAGTCCTGGCGGGGATCGGAGAACTCGACCAACAATTCAGCGGTGAGCTGGATCACCTGATCGCCCCGGCTGAAGCCATACACATCGTTGAAGGGCTTGAAATGATCGAGATCAAAATAGCAAACGCAGAATGTATTGCTCACTTGTAGCAGGGCATCGATGCGCTCGTTGATGGGCACATTACCGGGCAGTTGAGTCAACGGGTTGGCATAACGGGCCGAGCGAATTTGCAGTTCGGTGATCTCGCGGATGAGATCGCGTCCGCTGCCGAGCCCCACATATTGACCATCGAGGGTGACGATAAAGCCATTGGAGAGATGCCGTGGGGCACCCTCGACGATCTGTCGGCTGAGATCATGCAGGGTGGTACTCATTTCCACCACCAGGGGTTCGGCGTCCATGAAAAAAGTGCAGGGTTTTTGCCCAAACAGCTCGTGGCGAAAGGGCCGTGCAAAGGCATCGATCATCACATAACGATTGATCAACCCCAGCGGACGCCCATCTTCGACCACCGCTATTGCCAGTAGCGAATCGTCCCGTTCAAACCAATGAAAAACCTCATGATTGGTGGTATTCGGCGTGACGGACAGTACCCGCGTCAACAGGCGCTCGCCAATCGTGGGGTTGAGGGTTGACACCACGGGGGGCGGCGGGCTGAATCCCTCCGAGCTATTGTTGCCCATTTCATCTGGCATTGATGGTGTGCATCAGGAGATCAAAGTTGAAGTAGGCGAGTACTTTCTCAACCAGCTCGAAGGTGCCAATCCCGCGATTTTCGGCGAGGAACTGGTTGATCTCCCGCTCGTGGAAAAGCAGCCGGAAGAATTTGATCAAGGGCGTGGTAACCAGTCGCGGCTGGCGCTCAAAGAACCCGGGGAATTTGGCGGTCAGAGCCTGCTCGACGCTTAACATGCGAGTCACTCC
>JBAXSA010000663.1:0-1671 GCA_037130945.1 Pseudomonadota bacterium
CATTGTGTGTACTAGAAGATTAAACCATGGCGCAAATTCTATGAACGTCGGGGAAAGCGGCAACTCGCCGATTGGGTAAACTTTCCCACATGATAAATAATCGAGCCTATGGCTGATAACGCAGGGTGAGATAAAGACTGCGGCCCGGTTGTGTGTATCGATAGGCGGTTTCGTAATCCTGGTCGAAGAGATTTTCCACCCGGGCCTGGAGCCGCCAATCGTGGGAGAGGTGATACTCGGTACGGAGATCCAGGGTGGCATAACCGGGTAGTGTTACGCGGTTGGCTGGGTCATCATAGCGGCGGCCCTCGGCTCGTAAACTAGCCCCCAGACGCCAGGAACCCAAAGGGCGATCAGCGTGAAGTGTCAGCGCCTGTTCGGCCCGGCGTGGTAATACATGGCCCTGGTCGGGGCCTGCGGAGCGATTCTCGGGATCCAGCCAAGTCAGGTTACCGCGTAGTTCCCAGGCCATCACACGGGTCGTGGCAATCCCTTCGAGGCCGCGAATGCGTGCTGAATGGATGTTGGCCGGGGTGTAAGCCACATCCAGGCCAATCAGATCGGTGAGCTGAGTCTCAAAGAGGTTGAGCGACCAACGTCCCACCTCGCCCAGTGAACCCGCCAGTCCCATCTCGGCGCTGCGGGATTCCTCCGGCCGCAAGTTGGGGTTGCTGTAGCCCGGATAATAGAGATCATTGAAGGTCGGAGCCTTGAAGGCGGTTCCGTAAGCCAGAGTCCACCTGAGACCCTGGGTCAGGGTGTAGCCCCACGCCGCGTTGCCGGTTACATGACCCCCAAACTGCTGATTGTCGTCATGACGTAGGGAAACCTGGATATCCTGGCCCCGCCACTCCAGAAGGGTCTGACCAAAAACGCCCAGGTTCTCGCGGGATGTCGCTGTGTAGGCCGTCAGGCTGTCGATCTGGTCATGCTGCCAGTCAATCCCGGCGATGAGCTGTCGCGAATGACCCAACAGCAGGTCATTTTGCCAGGAAAGGCTGTCATGACGGGTATCAAAGCGATCCGTGAAGAGGCCATCCTTGTAGTTATTGGATTGATCCCGGCTCTGACCCGCCTGCAAGGTGGATTGCCAATCCGCGTGGGGGGAGAACCGCAGGCTCGTTCCAAGGACTTGTTGCACCGAATGGGCTTCGTTTTGGTAGCTGCCATCGAACTGGTTTTTGCTTTCGGTTCGCAGCCCGTTGATTTCAGCCTCGGTGTGACTCGACAATCGCCAGCCGGCTCGCCAGTTGCCCGAGCGATTGCGGTAGCCGTCCCGATCCGGCTCAATGGTAAAACAGCCTGCGGTCAGACTTCCCCGGCAAGCGTTAAAGCCGCCGGTGTCCATACTCGCCAGCCCGGCCTGCAACCAGCCATTTTCTCCCACCGCCCCGCCCAGTGCCGTCGAACCTTCCCAGGTGTTGTGGCTGCCAGCACCGAAGCTCAAGGCGGGTTTGATCGGCCCCTGGCCTTGACGGGTGAAGATCTGGATCACCCCGCCAATCGCCTCGGAGCCATACAGACTGGCCCGAGGCCCACGAACCACCTCGATGCGATCAATGAGAGCCAGGGGTAGATCCTGAAAGGCGGTCAATCCGGCGGTGGCGGAACCCACCCTGATGCCATCGATCAGCACCAGGGTATGCCCCGATTGGGTACCCCGCAAAAACA
>JBAXSA010000664.1:0-1669 GCA_037130945.1 Pseudomonadota bacterium
CAACATCGGCACCGACACGCTGACCGTATCTTCCGCGACAGGCAGTATCAGCCTGGGCGACACCAGCATTGCCGCTGACTTGGTCGTCAGCAATACAACCTTGGCGTTGTTGCAGAATGGCGCCGTCGGCAATCCCCTTGCGGCCGGTTTTCCAGGCCTCGGCGACACGGATGCCATATTGTTCAATGACTTCGGGCGCGCTGCTCGGCACGGTGAGCACGGCAATCTGCGTACCCTTGGCGCTTTCGTAAGCGGCCAGTTGCTGCTCGAGGGCGTCGCGCTGCGCGGGGGTGAGCAGGCCGGCGGTGTCCATGACCCGGGCCGTCTGTTTGGGCACAGCCACCAGTTCCTGCGCCACGGCCGTGATCATCACACCACAGCCGAACACCATCACCATCAGGCGGCGCAGCGCGCCCATCGTCTTCACCGGGTCATTCAACGCAAGGGCCACAACGAAGTCCGTTCACTTACTTTTGCCCGCCACCACCAGAACCCTGAGGCAGGACAGGCCCCCTATATTGAACAATTACTGCCCTACAAACATCCGCCCCAAGATCGAGTGGTGATTGATCAACGCAGTCGTCATCCTATCCAGATCCATCTTCTCGAACTAACCGACGAGGTTGGTCAAATCCGGTGGGATTCCAGCCTGATCGCCGTCCAGGCCTCGGTCAATGCCGGTTGGCCCACCTGTTTCGAAGCGCCGCAATCCATGGACCTGGTCAAGGCCAGCGATTTTCTTCAAAGGAACCGTCAGGAAGGGCGCCTATCGGAGCGGCTGCTGCCTGGGCACGCCGATGCGGGTGTGCGAATCATGGAGATGCGTGCCAACCAGATTCTATCGCTCGGTAACCTGCTGTCTCAGGGTGGACGCTGTCTGGAGCAACCCCAGTTACATCACGTTGGTCTATTCTTACCCCCCTGGAATCCCTACATCCGCCACTTGCTGATGCTGCTGAAAAATAATCCAAGTGCCTTTTTTTCCAATATCCGCCGCCTGGTACCAGGCCAGCCACAGCCAGCCATCGTGCGTCGTCACCTACTTTTGGCCCTGCGCGAGATGGAGGCAGACGCCAGGGAGTTGCTCAATACCTTCCAATGGCAGGTGGATATACTCGACCCGATACTCGACAAGCTCATCAAAGATCGTCAGGTACAACGCAGGGATGTGCGCTATCTGGACATAGAAAACTCGTTGAAGGTCGATACCTGCTATAGCAGTTTGGTGCCCGAGCATCGATCTGGCCCACTGGACACAGTTGGCGACAAGCTGCTGTCGTTGATCCACCCGCAGGCCGGCCAGGATGACCAGGTGCTGCTCCAGGTTGATCCGGAACGAGCGACTATCCTGTGCTATCCAGGGCGGGTGCTGCGACATGCAGGCAAGGCTTACCGCATCGACAGGTGGAAGGTCAAACGTGCCCATGATCTGCCCCCTAACGCGGTATTGACCTGTACGCTTACCGATGAGCCAGCGCTCACCTGGCGGCTTAGCGTACCGCGACTGAGCGATTTCTTACCCGTAGAGGAGCTAGTCTTCGACCGTGGGTTGAATCAACAAGTCATACAAGTCTACTACGCGGAAGAGGTAACCGGCATCCTTGAAAAACGCCTTGATGAGCCGAATGAACGACCTCCTAATCCGATCGAATGGGGCGAGCCCATTGAG
>JBAXSA010000665.1:0-1664 GCA_037130945.1 Pseudomonadota bacterium
TCGCGCTCGAAGCTCAGCGCAGCATAGGAGATAGTTGTGGGTAATGCCATGGGTGCCGTCCGGCTCGCGGATGATCAAGTTTATAAATCTTCGTTTCGTGCCCGGAATAACTGGGCGGCCTGGGAATAATCGAGACGATCAATGGCCCGGCCCAGCTGCTTGACGGCCGCGCTGCCAAACCGGCCTTGATACCAGGGTAAAAACTCCGGAAGCATGTCGAGTACGACCATATCGTGTCTATCCAGCGCCTTGAGAAGAGCCTCGTACCGAGAGGCGTCGGGTTTGCAGATCGTTTCCGGAGGCGCGGCCATCACGGTTTTTTCACTCGCCTGGTGGAGATGGATGGCAGATACCAGCTCATCCAGAGCGCTCGTCAAGTCTGCCAACAGGTTTGTGGTGTCGTCATGCTGTTCCGCCCGGATGGCGATTTCCAGCGCGCCGGTCAGTTTGGCGACCCGGAGCGCCGCCAGATTGCCCGCGACGCCCCGGAATGTGTGCAGACGCTGGAGGGCGGACTCCCGGTGACCGGCATCCAGGTCGGCGCGGGTCTGGGAGGCGGCGGTGCTAAACTCCGTGACCAGACGATCCAGCAGCAAGGTAAACAGGCGGGTATTCCCGTTAAGACGCTGGGCTACCGTGGGGATGTCAATACCGGCAATCACCGGGAAGGGCAGGGGGGGGGTTCCGGTCGTGGCTTTTTCGGGTGCCCGCTGCGGCATGATCGAGGGCAGATCGGACAGCACCGCAAACAATTCCGTGACATTGATCGGCTTGGCAACGTGAGCGTTCATGCCCGCCTGCCGCGCCCGCTCGCGATCAGCCGGCAAGGCATTGGCGGTCATGGCAATGACCGGTAAGGCCAACAGACCGAGTGGGCCGCGAATCGCGCGGGTGGCCTCGTAGCCATCCATTTCTGGCATCTGCACATCCATCAGCACGGCGTCGAAGCCGCTGCTCGCGACGCGTAGCCGGTCGATGGCCACGCGGCCGTTGCCGGCGATCTCGACTTTTGCTCCCGCCCCCTCGAGGATCGACTGCATGACCATCTGGTTGATCTCGTTGTCCTCGACCAGCAACAAGGAGAGCCCGGCCAATGGCGTCCCGGCTGACGTGGTACCACCGTCGCGGGCCATGGGCAAGGCCGGATGCAACGCGACGGCAGGAACCTCCAATCCTCGTTCAAAACTGGCGCTGAAGGTGAAGGTACTCCCTCGGCCCGGCTCGCTCGCGACCCTGAGTTCACCGTCCATAAGACCCACCAGCCGCTGGCAGATGGCCAGCCCCAGTCCGGTACCACCGAAGCGCCGAGTGGTCGAGGAATCCGCCTGGCTGAAGGGATCAAAGATGTGTTGTTGTGAGACCGGGTCGATGCCGATGCCGGTATCGGAGACCGAAAAACTCAGACAAACGGCGTTGGCGTCCACGTCTGTGGTCAGAGACTCTACGGTTAGTGCGACCTCGCCCTGTTGGGTGAACTTGATGGCGTTGCCGAGGAGGTTCAGCAATACCTGCTGAAGCCGGAGGGCGTCGCCGATTAGCACCGGCGGGATGTCTTCGGCAACGCGAAACAACACCTCGAGGGGCTTGTTCCGGGCATTGGCGGTCGTGATCGTCGCCAGCGTCTCGAGGAATTGGTCGAGACGGAACGGCACGGACTCCAGTTC
>JBAXSA010000666.1:0-1658 GCA_037130945.1 Pseudomonadota bacterium
ATCCAAGGAACAAAATCATGGCAAACCCCATCGGCAATTTCAGCAACAACGCGACCCGTATGCCTTTCGGCAAGCCTGGACAGCCGGTCCAGTGTGTCTCTGACACCAAGTACTCCACCCGCACCCTCGCCATCGGCGTGGCGCCCGCGACTACGCAATTTTTCAATACTGCGCCCGTGGCCGACCCCACCCTTGACAACTACGATGCTGGCAACCAGCTCGTCACCAGCGGCAAGGCTTTCGTGATCCAGGCCATTGCTTGCAACATCATTTCCACCAGCATCGCCGACATTAACGCCGTAGTGCAGCTTGGCACCCTCGTCCTGACCGCTCAGGGCAAGGAAATCGGACGCTTCCGCGTCCGGCACCTGGCCGCTGGCGGTGGCGTCTGGCTCGCTGGCGCTCAGGTGGCTGCGGCCTCCAGTGTCGGCGTCATCAACGGCATCCCCCACAGCGATGTTTTCCGCGTGGCCGAGTTGATGCTGGCAACTAACCAGAGCTTCACCGCTGCCCTGCTCATGCCCGTGACCACCGCCTACACCGTGATCGCCGCGACTACCGTTGAAATCAGCCTGCTGGGCTATGAGATCCGGCCTGTCGCCTAGTTTTCAATCCACCCGCAACGCAATCGGGCGGGATCTTCGCGGATTCCGCCCGTTTTTCTTGAGAGGCTTTCACAATGGCAAATAGCCCGAACGGATCGTACCGCCGCATTGGCGCCCAGCTCTACATCCTGAAGCCTCGTGACTATGTCCTGTCCTTGGCCCACGATGCCAACGCCAGCACCACCGTGGTCGGAACCATCACCATCGACCCCGCGTCTGACTTCATCCTGACGGATCGAGCGATGTATGACTCCACAGATGCCGGGATTGCCGCGCCGGGATCGCCCAGCATCTATGAAAACTTCATTGCTGTGCAGGACTCCAGCAACGGCTACAACTGGAGCAATGACTTCGTGCCGCGCAGCTCCTTCGCCCGCGACCGTGGCCATGGTTACCGCTTGCCCGATGAGGTCTTGATTGCCGCCAATACCCGCCTGGTGGTCAACCTTCGCAACCCTGCCGCCAACCAGGCCGCTGGAACCACCACCATTACCCTTCAGGGCTACAGCCTCTATCCTGTCCAGGGCTAAACCATGAAGCTCTTTCAGCTTCCCCAGCTTCACCCGAACCTGCCCCCCACGCAACCCGTGGCGGGGCCGGTTCCGACCGCAGACGCTGTAATCGTCCGGCAACGACCGATCCAGACTTTTGGTGGCGATATTCTGGTAGGCGCCAGTACCGACATTACGATTGACGCGACTCTGCAATTTGCCGAACTCTGCACCGGAGTACTCCTCCAGGGCGCCACCGGCACCGTTCAAGTCAGTATCAATTCCTCGGCGCTCCGCACCGTGATTACCGATCAGGCCATCAATGACGCTTCTATCCGGCAAATTAGGGTTATCACTGGCGCGTTGTCGTCAGTAATTGTCCAGCTTCACGGCATATAAAATGGGCATCGCCCTGGCTCTCAATCCGCGTGTATCGCACGCTTGGCAGGGCGCCCAAACCATCAACTATCTGGAAACCGTGACCCCAGCCGGGGGTTTTCCTGTTGGTAACGGTAGCCTTCTCGGCTGGAATGACACGATCACCGTCCAGGCGAACCCAGCC
>JBAXSA010000667.1:0-1651 GCA_037130945.1 Pseudomonadota bacterium
GGCATCACGGGAAGCCCATGAAATGACTAATCAGGCCATCGGACACAGAGTTCACACATCGACGCTGCGCGACTTTACGCTGGTGGCCGCGCGACTTTATGTTGGTGGCCGCCCGGTGGGGTGGTCGATAGTCATGGCCGATCACCCGCCCTTTGCCTATAATCTTGTTGGTTGCCGATTGGCTAAAGTTTTTATAAACCTGGAGAGGTTGGTTATCCATGAAGTTATTCAAAATGCTGCCCACGATGGCAGTACTAATGGGCCTGGCGAATCTGGCGGGGGCGGCGCAAAACCTGGTGGATATCTACCGCCTGGCCAGTCAGAACGACCCGCTGATCCATCAGTATGAGCAAAATCGCAAGGCTGCGGGAGAGTCCGTCCCCATCGCCCGATCCAAGCTGTTTCCCACGATCACGGCCCAGGCGAATGAGCAGGCCTCCGACAACCGGATTGACTATCACTCCATGGCTGCTTCCACGGCGGCGGCGTCCCGCGAATCGATGGTACGTCACTGGAACAACAATCAGATCAGTCTCGGCCTATCCATCAATCAGCCCATTTGGCACCGCGAGACCTATATCCAGATCGCCCAGGCCGATGATCAGGTCGCCCAGGCCGAGGCCCAGTTTTATGCCGCCGAACAGGATCTGATGCTGCGGGCTTACAAGGGCTATTTCGCCGTGCTGTCAGCCTATGACGATCTGCGCACCCGTGTCGCCGAGCGAGAAGCCAATCAGCGGCAATACGAACAGGCAGATCAGCGTTTCCAGGTCGGCCTGTCCGCCATTACCGATGTCTACGATGCCAAGTCTGTCTATGAGCGCTCCCGGGCCGACGTGATAGTTGCCGAAAATGCTCTGGATGACGCCAAGGTGGCGCTGGGCGAGATCATCGGTACTCCGGTAACCGATCTGATCCGGCTCGGCGATGACGTGGCCTTCATCCCTCCCGATCCGCAGGACATTGAAAAATGGGCGGTCCAGGCCCGGGAGAAAAACTGGGCCATCATGGCGGCAGCCAAACAGGCCGAGATTGCTAAAAAGACTATTGAAATCAATAGATCTAGCTATTACCCGCGTTTCGACGCAGTGGGTAACCTGTTGGTTCAGAATAGTAGTGCGGTCAGCATAGCGGCCGATCAACAGGATCGGCAAGAGGCCTCGGTGGGGGTTCAGATGGCCTGGTCTTTTTACACTGGCGGGGAGATCGGGGCAAAGACCAACCAGGCTGCCTACCAATACCAGGGGGCTTTGGAGGCTCTCGAGCAAAAGCGCCGCGATGTCGACCTGGCGGTACGTCAGGCCTACCGGGGGGTGCTATCCTCGATCAGCCAGGTCGCGGCCAGACAAGCCGCCCGCGAGGCCGCCGCGAGCGCCATGGAAGCCAGCCGGGCGGGTTTTGATGTGGGCATCCGCACCATGGTCGATGTGCTGGCGGCGATGCAAAAGCTCTATGGGGCCGAGCGGGATTACTCCAAGGCGCGCTACGACTACATTTTCAACGGTGCCCTGCTTTACCAGGCCTCCAGCCAGTTGTCCCCGGATCTAATCGAGAAGGTCAATACCCGCTGGCTGACGGGGGGATCCTCCCAGGAAGCCGCCCGCCGTGCTTACGAACTGCCCAAACCGGAACGCGATCCCGAGGAAATTCG
>JBAXSA010000668.1:0-1648 GCA_037130945.1 Pseudomonadota bacterium
GTCTTATCACCCACGAACTTGTTTCCGATATTGCAAAAGCACCTTCGGCGGATGTAAATAATCCAAGATCCGTTGCGTTGACCACCGATGAAATTGCGGGGATCAGGGATGCGTTTATCAGGGCGGCGATAAGGGCCCAGTCGGCAGGATTTCACGGGGTGGAGTTGCATGGCGCCCATGGGTACCTGCTGAACCAATTCGCTTCGTCACTATTCAACCGGCGTGAAGATGAATACGGCGGATGCCTGGAGAATAATCTGAAACTTGCAATTGATATCATTCACGGTATCAGGAAACAATGTGGCATCAACTTCATCATTGGTTATCGTCTTGGGGCTAATTCCCCAACCCTTGATCACGGTGTTGAAATTGCAAAACTTCTGGAAAAAGCCGGGGTGGATATCCTGCATGTTTCGCACGGCGGCAGCCTGCTGAATCTTCCCAGGACCCCGAAAGGATTCGAATATAACTGGATTGTCTACAGCGGCACTGTGATAAAAACACATGTCAGTATCCCCGTAATTGTTGTGAATGAGATTAAAACGCCGGAACGTGCCGCCTGGCTGGTTGAAAATGGGATGGCCGATTTTGTGGCGCTTGGAAAACCGCAACTGGCTGATCCTTATTGGGTAAACCATGTCATGAAGAATGAAGAGATCAACGCCTGCCTCAGTTGCAAACCCAAATGCAGGTGGTATGAGGAGAGTGCGCTTTGCCCGGCGAGGAAAAGGATGGGGAGTTGATGCGGGATGCGGGCATCAAGCGGTTGATTCTGTATCCTGGTTACACCAAATATGGCTCCGCCCCTGGGTATAACAGCAATGTGACCTTAGCCAGCCTGAACCGGCTAAAGACGAAAGCTCAGAGTTGCGGTGTAACCATCATGGTCGAAGTCGCGCAAGGCCAGGATACTTACGCGAACACGTCGAGTTTGCAAGGCTTGGTTGCGAGGGTCAATTCCCCGTCGGTGAAGACGGGAATGAACACGGCCAACACCCAGCTCGCGGAAGGAAATTTCTCGGCGTCGCTTGCCGGCACCCTGGACTATGTGCATCTCAGCAATTACAAGCCGCTCACCAATGGCGGGAAACGGAGCAATTATGCTCCATTGACGGATGGCGAGATACCTGTGGGCACCTTGAACGGCATCCTTGCTGACAGGCGGAGCACCGGTAGAGCGACCTGTATTTACATGCTGAACCCGGACAACCCTCTTGGTGCCTTGGCCGATTTTCTCAAGCGGAAATAGCGGTATTCAGATGTTCCGATAAACAGAACGCCCCCAATGAGTAAGACCAAACCAACTATAGCCCATCCAATGATTCCAAGAGCAAGACACCCAAACGGAGCCATCGCGGCGATCATGATGGCCATCATCCAAGCATCGACTGCGGCAGGTGCCACTACGGAAGCCGGCAGTGTTGCAGCGAGACCAGTCTGGAACCAGCGCGTTGATCCCAAAACGCATCCCGGTGCACTGGCCCGCAAAATCATGCCGGTCACCTGGGAAGAGCAGGGCGGACAGGTCTTGCTGCCGGTGGCCGGCGGGCTGGCTCTGACGGCTGACAATCAGGCCGTCAACCTGCCAGCCTATCGAAGCTATCTCGATTACTGGATCTCCGGAGCACCCGATAGCAGAACCGCCCCC
>JBAXSA010000669.1:0-1647 GCA_037130945.1 Pseudomonadota bacterium
TGGGCGGTTCGCGTCAGGTTGGACTCTTGGAGGCTGGTCAGATGGCCATCGGCGACCAAGTGCCGTCCGGCAATCCAGACCTCGCGCACCTGGCACCGGGAGGCCGCATAAACCAGCTGGGACAGGGGATGATAGACCGGCTGGGTTTCTAGGGGCGAGAGATCCACCGCCACCACATCCGCCGCCTTACCAGGTTCGAGACTGCCAATCTCGCCCTCCAGACCCAGTGCCCGCGCCCCTCCCCGGGTAGCCATCCGCAACACCGCCGCAGCCGACAGTGCACTGGCGTCCTGGGCGACGAATTTACCAATCAGGGCGGCGGTGCGCATTTCCCCCAGCAGATCGAGATCGTTGTTGCTGGCCGCGCCGTCGGTGCCGAGGGCGACATTGACTCCCGCTTCCATCAGCCGCGCCACCGGACACAAACCGCTGGCCAGCTTGAGATTGGATTCCGGACAGTGTACGACCTGAGCGCCAACACGGGCCAATTCATCAATCTCGTGCGGGGTGAGCTGGGTCATATGCACCGCCACCAGGCGGCTCGACAGGAGTCCGAGATCCCGCAGCCGCGCCAATGGTCGCCGGCCGTAACGATCAAGGGACTCCGCCACCTCGCCGGCGGTTTCGTGGACATGGATGTGAACCGGCAGATTGAAGCGGTCGGCCAGCTCCCGGATTTTAATCAGCAGGGCGTCGGAGACCGTATAGGGGGCGTGCGGGGCCCAGGCGGTGCGTAAGGTGGGATGATCGGCCAGGCGTTCGTGAAGCGTCAGACCCTTGTCCAGATACTCCTGGGGAGACGCGGCCCAGGCGCTGGGAAAATCGATGGCGATCAGTCCCAACACCGCCCGGATCCCGGCCTCGGCCGCTACGTCGGCGGTACAATCCGGGAAAAAATACATGTCGTTGAAGCAGGTAACCCCGCCCCTCAGCATTTCGGCAATGGCCAGCCGGGAGCCGTCCGTGACAAAATCCCGGCCCACCCAGCGGGCTTCGGCGGGCCAGATGTGGTGCTGTAGCCACTCCTTCAGCGGCAAGTCGTCGGCCATCCCTCGCAGGAGGGTCATGGCGGCGTGGGTGTGGGCATTGACGAGCCCCGGGATCAACAGATGACCGGGCAATTCGACAGTCTCCCCGGCCCGCCAATCCCGTCGCGCCGACGGGGTTGGAATCAGCGCGGCAATCCGTCCCTCCCGCAGCGCCAGACTATGGCCTGAGAGAACCTGGACGGTATCGTCGACCGGGGCAATCCAGTCGGCATGGATCAGGGTGTCTGCGTACCAGGGCGGATGGGTCACGAGGCGATTTCTGCTGATTCCAATGGATTGAGTGTCACCATAGCCACCGTGCCACCGCGTAAAACAGCGCCGCGAACAGGGCGGCGGCGGGGAGGGTGATGACCCAGGCAATGACGATATTGCCCGCTACCCCCCAGCGCACCGCCGAGGCCCCGCGCAGGATGGAACCCACCCCGACAATGGCACCCGTGATGGTGTGGGTGGTGGAAACGGGGATCCCCAGACTGGTCGCGGCAAATAGGGTGATGGCACCGCCGGTTTCGGCGCAAAAACCCTGAACCGGGCGAAGATCGGTAATCCGCGAACCCATGGTGCGGACGATACGCCAGCCACCGGTCATGGTGCCCAA
>JBAXSA010000670.1:0-1644 GCA_037130945.1 Pseudomonadota bacterium
CCAATGGCACCATCAAGATGAATAGGCGCCATAACCGCTGAACGGGGTTTCTTCAGATTCTTGGCTTCCGTGACTATTGTTCGCGTTGAGATCTCAAGTGGCAATGGTGATCGCGTCACTTCGGTTGGATGGTCCTTTGATAACGCATCAGGGACGGTTTGTGCGTCACGTGATTGAAGTGACATCGCATTCGAATCCGTCATAGTGGCACCGGCCTGTACCGTGGAAATGATTCGACCTGGGGCACTTGGTAGCGGAATTGAAGAAACTATCGCTTCATCGCGCAAGCGGATCGCAGTGAGCTTGATGTCAGGGATTTTCTCGGCTAAGACTGCTGGCGAAATCTTCCAAAGGCGCTCCTCGGGGGAAACATCCTCTTTGAGAAATGCCATTCCACGATCAGTCAGCATGTCGAGGATGCCATCCGGGGTACGTGGCATTCCGGGTACTCCATCCTCTTTGATTTGACGTGCCAACTCCTCGCCGGCTGCTGGCCATACGAGGTATAAGTGACCTTCAATATTCCAAAGTCGGGCACCAGGTATATTGACCAGCCACATACCCTCCCGTACAAACCGTCGCATGATGTCGATGAGATGGCGCTCTACAGGCACACCCAGGTCATATCCTGCCATGGCCACACCGAGTGTTTTCAAGTCCCGCTCGACACTGGTTTGGTCAGCTTTATTCACCAGATCGCAAATCAGGTTGGTCGGACCTGGAGTTCCGGCGAGAGATTCCATCAGCCAGACAACAAGGTCGGTATCGACCTCCGCGATCCAGGACAAGGATTCCGCACCAATGATTCGCTCGGCAATCAAACTAGACAGTGCCGTATGCTGCTTTCCCCTACCCTCTCTCCACTCAAGGAAATAGGCATGGACGCTGTTCTTGATTGCCCAACTGAAAAGGTCTTCCGTGATCGGATGCCACGTCGACGTTCGCTCCTTGTTGGTAACCGTCAAGTCGGTTACCGGCTTACCCGCATCGTGGCACATGCCAGCAAGGAAAACAGCCAATTGCCAACGTGGCTCCATTTCACGCCGATGCATGGGCGACACCGCCGACTTTATTAGGACGCGATCCGCCGATTGCAAAGCCCATAAGCCGACTTCAATGGCATGCCGCAACAAGCCCCCTGCCCCACGATGATGGTGAGACTGTGAAGCGGGGAGCAAATGCGAGAACGAGGCAAAGCGCTCAATGGCTGCGAGGTAATGCTTTTGGAAGACTTCCGGTGTGGCGATCGTTGAGTTGGCAATCCTATCCACCAGTTCCTTTTGCGTCTCGATCAACTTCGACGGGGGAACAACAGGCAACCCCTTCATGAAAGGCGGATAGCGCGGAATATCGTCTTCCCCCCATTGAAAGACAGGATGACTCACCGACTTGATTGGTGAAATCAATTGCTTTTTACGCCAGAACATCAGGGGATGGCTCAGTTATCGCGACTCAAAAGACTTCAATCGCCCGTCCAATTACTTGCCCTTCATCTACCCATCCAACGAGTGCGTATCGAGAATCCAGGCTGTCTGGATGAGGTGCTGACATGTAGTAATGGTGCTGAGGGATTGTTCCCGTAGGTCCGGGAATGAGCGAACTGCCGGATTTCGATGTTGGTTTGGCGCATCCTGCAAACGATCC
>JBAXSA010000671.1:0-1639 GCA_037130945.1 Pseudomonadota bacterium
GCTCAAGCAGTTTCTTGCCCAGTCCCAGTTGGGTTGAACCGGGATAATTCATGCCCTCCCTCCAGGTCGTCAGATCATAGACCGGCGTGATGCCGGGGTCGCCCTCCACGCTGGCATGCCAGACACCGGCGGCACCGTAGGTGTGGCCCGCCGCACCGCTGAGCATATACATCCAGAAGACATGCCGCTGAACATCCTGGAAATGGAACTGCATGTGGCCTTCATATCCGGTCTCGCCACACAATACGGGCATGGGCGGAGTCTGGGCATACGCTTCAGAGAAAACCGAGAGGGTTTTTCTTGTTGTCGGCTCCCCACCGCCATGGCTGCCCCCAACCATATCGTAATCAATCACCAATTGGTCCCCGCTCGCACCTCGACGCCCGGTCGAGGTATGGCAGGTAAGCGGGTGGTGGTATGGATCAATACGGCGCAGATACTTGGCCACTTCGGCCCAGGGTCCCTGGCTCCACTTGGTGCTGGTGTCGATTTCACCTGCCAGGATCCAGACCACGGGATAAGCGCCATACCGCGCCACCAGGTACCGCCAGTGCCGCTTGAGGCCAGCGACTCCGATCGCCTCCATGCTATTGCAGTCACTGCGCCCCCAAGCGCCAACGACCGCCGGGACGATGCCCGCCTCCACCAGATGCTTGAGGCGGCGGTCCGCGTAGTCGAAGTAAGCGGGATTGACTACGGTAAAATCTTTCGTCCCGTAGGGCTTCCCGCCCTCGTTCTCCCAGCGCGGTTCAAAGAACCCTTCGTCCGGATATGGCCCGCAAACGATCTGCACCACGGAGAATCCTTTGGCCTTGCGGTCCGACGTCAGTTCCTGAAAGCCCTCCCAGGTCATACGCTTGGACAGGCATTTCCACCAAGTATCGCCCAGCCAAAGAAACGGCGTACCGTCGGCATGCTCAAAATGCCGTTTGCCCGCGGGTGCCGTTATAAAACCATGCTTCAGCAACGGGTTGGCCCCTGCGTAGGCCCTGACGGACAGCGTCTGCTCTTTTCCGTTCAGGTCGGGGTTGGCTGTATCCGTGCATTCGACACGATACTTGTACACGCCTTCGCTCGGGGGCGCGAAACGCACCGTCCAGGTGGTTCCACCCGCCCAGAAGGCCGGGACGTCCCACTTGCTGTCGCCGTGTTCAAAAACGACGGTGACCTCAACGTCCGTAAACGCGTTCGTGTAAGCTTTCGCGGTTTTGTAGGAGGTCTCAAACATGTCCCACTGGGCAATCTCGGCCCCGTTTGCTGTGGCATGCAGGAGCACGCCCAGTCCCAACCAGCTAGCTATCGTTATTTTCATTTGTCCTGGTTCCTTAATTGCCTGACTACTTGCTGACGATTAGCGTGGTCGGCTCGGCCGTGATTTTCAATCCGGGAATCGTAATAACTCCCCCAGCATCGGCCTTGCCCTCACCCCTCGCGGATCCGAAGGTCCATTGGAATGTTCCGCCCGGCTTGAGCTGTCCATTCTGTATCCTGCGCAGGGAAACGTCCGCCGTCACTTCCTGCGGCATTGGGAAAGACGTCTTAAGCTCGGCAGAGGTCAAGAGGAAGAGCGACATTTCCAGCTTGCTCTTCTTGTCGCTGAGGTTCTTCCATCGGAAGAAGGCGTTGATCTGGCCGGCGG
>JBAXSA010000672.1:0-1637 GCA_037130945.1 Pseudomonadota bacterium
GGTTGGCTACGCGATCCGACGACGTGGCCTTCAAAATAAGCGAACCGTGAGTTATAACTTGACATGAGGTCTGATTTAGGTTAAGCAGTGGCGCATGCCTGTGCCGCACGACGCTGTAATGATGGGGTAGGTTCTTGTCGGCCCAGATCCCTGCCGCTCATATGTTTTCCTGATGGAGCCAAGGGAAACCACAGTTTCACCTTTTTCGCCAATTGGGCAAAACGCTCGGCGACATTCTCTAGCTGCCAGCAAACTCCGGACTTCCTCCAATAACGCTTCCAAAAAAACCAGTTTGCTATACCCAAAACACCTTCATCACCTCGTCGCCCAGGTGATTGATGACTTTGACCGCGATCCGCCCGGAAGTGGGTTTTGAGAAGGGACGCGAGGTGTCGCTGTGGAGAGTCGCCCAGGCGGCTTCGTCGATCTCGGCCTTGAGGGTGGTTCGTAGCGACTTGTAGGGATCGCTGGCACCCAAAAAATAGGCGTGGCGGACAAAAAACGACTCCATGTCGTAGTCGGTGTCGATGAACCAGCAGGCGATGCCCTCGGGGCCATCCGAGCGGACTTCCCCGGTGTTGGGGTGAAAGACATCCACGCCGTTGATCTTGAGACGAATCCGGCCCTCTCCGGCGTCCTGTAGTTCAATGTCTGGTTCCCCGAAGATCACGAACAGGTTGCCCTTGCCGGTGTTTTTCAGGTCATCGGCCATGTGCAAGTCGGCGTTCATCCGCGCCTTGAGGACGGGGATGCGGCCGAGTTTGTGAAAATCGCTGGCGTGGGCGTCGTAGTTGAAGGCGCAGGCAATCAGCACGTCAAAACCGGCGTCTCCGGCCTCGCGGGCGGCGGTTACCAGATCGGCCCGCGAAACCGTGCCAAATTCTGGGCCGATAAAGAGGGCGGCGCGTTTTTCGGTGCCGGATTCCTCGTAGCGGCCTTCCGCGCAAATCAGCTCGCCCGCCCAGGGGGTGATTGAGGTAAAGGTGATCTTGTCGGTCTTGTGGGCTTGCTGTACGCCGGCGGTTCTGAGATTCTCCAGGATTATCCCAGCAAAATCCCGCACCTCGCCATAACCGGCTTGAGGCTGGGCCAGCTTGTCAATCAGGTCGTCGTTCTCGTCCAGTGCCAGCACACGATGGGGCGAGAGGCTTTCCACCGTGAAGGGGCCAGCCACCCGGACGGTCTTTTTGTCCTCGTAGGGCTTGTCGTAGAGATACTCGAACTCGGCGCGGGCGGCAATGCTGGCGTCAATCTCCCGCTGCCGGGCAATCCGGCCTTTCCACCAGTCCCGATGAACCTCTTCCGCCGTTCGTGCTGAGCCTGTCGAAGCACGCCCTTCGACAGGCTCAGGGCGAACGGGTTTTGGAAACTCGCGCGGAATCTCCCACTCCTGCCAAGACTTACCCAACGTCTGCTTGATCTGTTCGCGCAACGGCTCCAGGGTCTGCTGCCACTTGTCCCAGATCAGGTCAATCTCGGCGTTGTTGGCAATGGATTTTAGCGTGATGTGGGGTACGCGCTCGTACACAAACCCCTGGCGGATGTCGCCTCTGCTCCCCTCGCCCCTTGAGGGAGAGGGGCTGGGGGCATAGGCGCCAACATAAGCATCACACCACCCCAACGATTGCCGAATTGCG
>JBAXSA010000673.1:0-1635 GCA_037130945.1 Pseudomonadota bacterium
CAATGATTCAAATACCGCTAGCGACCAGCCGACCAAAATAAAGGAGTGATCTGGATATCGATCAAGCAGTTCCTTGATGTCCTGCACCCGCCGTTCCAGTGTGTAGCCGAAGTTTGGCACGGCTGAGGCGCCTTGCCCTCGCGGATCAAAAGCCACCACCGAATATTTTCCGGAAAAATAGCTCAGCTGTTTTTCCCAAATGGAGGCAGGCATCGTCCAACCGGGTATGAACACTAGTATCGGTTTTGACGCATCACCCAATAGGCGCTCGGAATAGCACAGCCGAACCTGGTCGCTGCTATCAAAACAGCCGGTATTCAAGGGCTTCGCCTGGTTTTCTGCGTTCGCCTGGAACATGGCCAGCCCCAGAAGGATGCCGGCGCACATCCTGGCAATTCTGAGGAATGCGGCCCATGACATGAAACCCGCTCTTGCCTACTTTCGCGTTGCTACCTGTATGGCGGAGCCAGCCTCTTTTTCGTAACCCAGCCTGAAATCAAGGGGGCGAACATCCTGGGCGCGATTCCTGTAAGCCTTGACTAGAGACGGGTTGGTGTCTTCCTTGAAGAGGCGGTACGCGCCGACATAAACGCCGTAGAGTTGCACGTTGAAGCGATTGGCCATGGCATCATATTCAAGTCCGGTTTCATCCTGTACCACCAGCGGACTGTATGTGAGAATGGCATTGCGTAGGATAGAAAAACCCGGTTTCTGCGGTAGATGCGAGGCCGCTTTCATCAATACAGGACCCCGGGTGATGGAATCGATCAATCCCCTGACCTCCGGTCGCTTTGCGAGGCCGCGATCGGATAAATCCTGCTGCAGATAATCCACGACGATGTCGCGACCGTCCTTGCGCAGTTCGAGGCGTACTGAACCCCACCGGGCATCCTTCGCATCGAGGGTACGGATCGTCAGATTAGATGGATCAAGGCAGGTGGGGCGAACCGAGCGGACTTCATAGCCGAGACGTACCGCAAATGCCATGAGGATCATGCTCGGGCTGAGATGATATTTCTGTCCACCATTTTTGTTTAGATCCTGCGTCAGGAAAAATCCCAGGCGCCCGAAACGGGTCCACGATTCGCCAAGTGCCTGAACGACACGGGTCTGATCAGGTTCATTGAGAGCAAACGGGTCAAAGTACCTGGTGGCATACTGATCCGAAATCATGACAAAGTGCGTCGCCGCAGGATAAATTGCGAGCACGCTGGGCAGGTCTGGACCGGAAAATGGATAGAAGACGGTTTGTCCGGCACCTCGGGGTACCTCCCTGGATGCCCAAGCGTGCAGTGGGTTGCCTAAATTCTGCATAAAGGCTTGCCACCCGTCATTTACTGCGGTGACATATTGACCGTGCATGGGGTCGGGTGAGACGTTACGCATGTCCATGCCGGCCAGCAGGCGGGCGATCTGGGACGCTTCGGTGCTTGGCGGGTTGCCAAAAGGTACGGCAGGAGCGACAGTTTGGCTGCAGGTAACAATCGCCTGTGCCGGCAAGGCGAACAAACCCAGGCAACAAAGCAGGGCAAAGTAGGTTTTCGTGGATTTCATGAGGCTCATGGATTACAGATAAAAACTAGCGGACACGTACCAGGCCCTTGGCTTCCAGCACCATCAGGCTGATCGAGATGA
>JBAXSA010000674.1:0-1633 GCA_037130945.1 Pseudomonadota bacterium
CAGCTGTGGGTTCGATTCCCGCCCGGGAGGCCATCGCAAAGCACAGGAAAAGCTGGATTGGAGACACGGCAGCATCACTGCACTGTCACTAAGCGGTAAATGCCTGAGAGCGTGTTTTGAAATTCGCGCCCCTACGATCTGGCGAGGCGCGCCAGCATCAAATTGAGCATGGCGATATGGACGAAGGACTCGCTGGATTGAGTCCGCACCTCGTAGTCCATGGAAAGACGTCGATAGCGATAGAGCCAGGCGAAGGTTCGCTCGACCACCCAACGCCTAGGCAAGAGTTTGAACCCTTTGCCATCATCCGAACGCAGAACTACGTCGAGAACAAAGTGAAAGCGCAGAGCCACCCAGTCGAGCAGATGTTCCCGATAGCCGCCATCGACCCAGATGCGACGGATTTTCTTGCACGACCCCGACAAAGAGTGAAGCAGCAGTTTCGCGCCGTCGCGATCCTGAACGGAGGCCGCCGTGACGACGACGGCCATCAGCAGTCCCAGCGTATCGACCAGAATATGCCGCTTGCGACCTTGGATCTTCTCTCCGGCATCAAATCCCTTGATGCCTCCGCTGGCGGATGTCTTGGCACTCTGGCTATCGATGCTGCACGCTGTCGGATGCTTGTGACGGCCGGCCTGTTGGCGGACTCGTGCTCGCAGCGTGTCGTGAATCTGCTGCCACACCTTCCTCTTGCTCCAGCGCAAAAAGTAGCCATACACGGTTCCCCACGGCGGAAAATGGTTCTTGGGCAACAACCGCCACGCACAACCCGCCCGCGTGATGTACAGCACGGCATCAACAACCCGGCGCATATCCACGGTGCGCGGGCGCCCCAGGGGGCTCCCCGCAGGGATGAGGGCCTCCACTAGCTCCCATTTCTTGTTGTTCAAATCGGTTGGGTAACGCGGTCGCTTCCGGGAATTTCGTCTGCGTGTCTTCATGAGCGTGAAAAAGCCCGTAATCACACAGCATCCACCCTCCCGTCAATTCGTCGAATTGAACCGGTTTCTAACTTTCAAAACACGCTCTCAGGCAACTGTGTTGACTGTAGCCCGTGTTGCGGTCCATCTTCGCCGAATATACACGGTGAATCTCTGCTGAATTTGGTGCGCGTCACGAAGAAAACACCAACTATACGCAGCGCGCGCAAGCGAGCATCGGCTACACTCGCAGCCTGCGTGATGACCGGGCTGCGGCTGTGGGAGGTCGCGTGCGGGCGCGCCCGGGACAGCGCGACAAGCGGCGGGTGACATGGATAAGGACCTGATCGCAGCCGCCGGATTCGTGCTCATGTTCGTCCTGATGCTGATCCGCGTGCCCATCGGCATCTCGATGGGCATCTCTGGAGTGGTCGGGTACGGGCTCATCTCCGGCTGGGGCCCCGCGCTCGCGCTGCTCGGGAAGGTTCCTATTTCCACGGTCACCGACTACAAGCTGGCAGTCATCCCGATGTTCATCCTCATGGGCTCGTTTGCCTCATCTGCGGGCATGAGCCGCGAGTTGTTCGCGGCAGGAAACGCATGGTTCGGCCATCTGCGGGGCGGGCTCGCCCTGGCCACCGTCGCCGCCTGCGGCGGCTTCGCCGCGATCAACGGATCCTCGGTGGCAACCGCGGCCACCATGACCAAGG
>JBAXSA010000675.1:0-1627 GCA_037130945.1 Pseudomonadota bacterium
ACCAAGGGTTTGAAGAGGAGAGCCATAATGTTTGAAATCGTGGAAACAGATGATGAACAACCGGTGATTAAGGTCATTGGTCTTGGGGGCGGGGGTGGGAATGCCGTCAATCACATGGTGACGGCGCAAATCGCGGGGGTCGATTTTATCTGTGCCAATACCGATGCGCAGGATCTGCGAAAGAGTATCGCCAAAATCAAACTGCAACTGGGTGCCAGCATTACCAAGGGCTTGGGAGCGGGTGCCAATCCCGAGGTGGGCCGGGCGGCGGCACTCGAAGACCGGGATCGCATCGAGGAGGCTCTCAAGGGGGCCGACATGGTGTTCATCACCGCCGGCATGGGCGGTGGAACCGGCACCGGGGCGGCTGCGGTGGTCGCCGAGCTGGCACGGGAGCTGGGCATCCTGACCGTGGCGGTGGTCACCAAGCCCTTCCCGCACGAGGGCCCCAAGCGTATGCGAATTGCTGAAAAGGGGATTGAGGAGCTGGCCAAGTATGTCGATTCGCTGATCACCATCCCCAACGAAAAACTGCTCAGTTCGCTCGGCCCCAACACCCGTCTCCTAGATGCCTTCAAGGCTGCCAACGATGTGTTGTTGAACGCCACCCGGGGCATCGCCGAACTCATCACCCATCCCGGCCTCATCAACGTAGATTTTGCCGATGTCCGGACGGTCATGCGGGACATGGGGGTGGCCATGATGGGTACCGGCACCGCCAGCGGCGACAATCGTGCCAGGATTGCCGCCGAGGCGGCCATCAACAACCCGCTCCTTGAGGATATTGACCTGTCCGGTGCCAAGGGGATTCTGGTCAGCATTACCAGCGGACCAGATCTCAGCCTCCAAGAGTTCAACGAGGTGGGAGACACGGTGCGTGAACTGGCCGATGAGGACGCCACGATTGTGGTTGGCACGGTGATCAATGACGACATGGAGGCCCAAGAGATCCGGGTCACCGTGGTGGCGACCGGTCTGGGACATTGTCGCAAGACCAAGGAAAGTGCCAAACCGGAAGAGCCCATCATGCGACTGGTCAAGAATGCGTCCGAGCCCGACATCCGCGCGACTGGCACCCATGCCGCTCATGCCCTTCCCAAGGCGCTGCCCAAGAAGGATACCGAGCAGCCGTCGCTGCGTCCCAGACGTTCTCAGGCCACCCCCTTGATGAAGGATCCGGGTGGACATGGCCAGCCGGACATCGATCTTAATTACCTGGATATTCCGGCCTTTCTGCGCCGTCAGGCGGATTAAGCTGCACGGGAGCCGGAGCGTCCCGCTCCGGCAAACCGGGGCAGGATGTTTGTGCGGCTTTATGCGGGTGGTTCGCAGGAGAACTTAAAAAAATGGGTTTAATACACGCCCCATTGGCCCTTAAAAATCCTCGCACTGGGGCGGAAATGACCCTCCGTGCCATGGTGGACACAGGTGCTTTGTTGATGTGTATTCCGCAACATGTCGCCTTGCAGCTGCAACTGGAGGAATTGGAAAAACGCGAAGTGACCCTGGCTGACGGTCAGCGGCACTTGGTGCCTTATGTGGGCCCCCTGCAAGTGCAATTCGCCAACCGCCGCTGCTATACCGGGGCGCTGGTGCTGGGCGACGAAGCCCTGCTGGGTGCGGTGCC
>JBAXSA010000676.1:0-1627 GCA_037130945.1 Pseudomonadota bacterium
ATGGCGGAGCCGTATCGAACCTCGTGCCGTTTTCCTATGATCCGGGGCCAGATGTGTTTTTCACCAACCTGACGCGCTTCGGCACCCGGGCCTTTACCAACGACCTGTACCCGCGCTTCAACATCAACTTAGCAACCAACGCCGCGGCGCTGGTTACGGTCAGCAACCTGCTGGCAGACGCGCGCGTGCCTGCCGCCGATGACACGGCTTGGAACATTCTTAATTACCTCGACCCCGGCCGCCTTCCCGTTGTGGCGGCGGGCGCCCCGCCCGCCTACCGCACCGGGGCCAGCATCAAGGACGTGCCGCTGATTAACAAGGTTGCGCTTATGGATTCCAATTCAACTTGGAACTACTCGGTCGCGGTGGAGCTCTGGTATCCGTTTGTCCCAAATAATTCCCCTGCCAATGCCAAGGTATGGGTCGGCGTGTATACCAATGGCGCACCAAATGCAGACCTTGCGCCAGTTCTCGCCGACTATTCCTATGAGGTTACCCTGCCAAGCATGCAGTATGGCGGATCCAATGAGTTTTTTGTTGCCCGCATGCCCGGCGCGATTGCATTTCAACATTACGACGGCACCGACTGGGTGCCAGACCCCATCGGCACGTACAATCACCAGGTTTGGATCTGGCCGCGCGTTTACATCAACAACACCTGCGTGGATGAAGCGCTAGTATCCGGTGAAACCGTTCAAGCCTGGATACAAACCGGGTGCTATCAATTTGACGACCCGCGCGCCAACCATTCTTTGGCCCATGCCATATTTACCAACGCACCCACACCTGCACTCGGCACAAACAACGCAAATTGCTCGATTCCCAGCCTTCCGCTCATGCATACCGATGCCCCCATGCACTCCGCTGGTGAACTCCGAAACATTTACGCACCGGATTTGCCCGGCGGCCGCATCGACTTCACGACTGCGCTTGGCGGCGCCTGCCGCGACCGGTTTACCGTTCTGGCTTCCAACGCACCTGTCCATGGATTATTCCAGGCCAACACGCCATATACGAATATCTGGCAGGCCATTCTCAGCGATGTCACGATCGGCTGGTCAAACCAGATCTATCCCACGGAATGTTTTTCAAAGATCGGCACAACCTTCGACCCAACGTCACAGGTGACGATGGCATCCGCCGCAGCCAACGCGCTACGCGACACCAGCGGTCGCGGATGGGTTCGCTTTGAGGAACTGTTCCCGATCCTGGGCGCAAGCCTGCTTGGCAATGTCATGACCACCAACCGTGTCGACGGCATGGATGCACAGGCCGTCTGCGGCGATATCCTCGCCGGCATTGCCGACCGCGTCAGCTTCCGCCAGAACTCGTTCCTGATCATTGTCTGCGGCCAGCGCCTTTCGCCGATGGGGCGCGTGCTGGCTGACCAGCGTGCCGCATGCATCATTGTGCGTGACGCCTATACCGGACGCTGGGTCGTGGATCACATGGTGTGGCTGACCGATTAGTTCGCACCATTGTCGTCTGATCCTGCCCCCGGCGGCCTTGTGCCGCCGGAGCGAAAGATCGGAGCGAGGCACAGCAGGTCCGAGTGATCTACAACTGACACGCGCGACGGTAGGGACGGCTTTACGCCGTCCACTGTCAGGCCAGTTGCGGGTAGACG
>JBAXSA010000677.1:0-1623 GCA_037130945.1 Pseudomonadota bacterium
TCCCGAAACAATCCCTCGGCGGTCAGTTTGGTGCCACCCACCAGAGTAAAGGCCACGAACAACATGGCGGCCATATAGCCCATGCCTGTGGCCTGACCCCCCGTGATGCTCGCCATCCAGAGTGTCAACCCCAATCCCAAAGGGACGCCCACGAGACGGTGGAGAGAAAATTCCAGCCAAAGATTACGGAGAAATTCCGGGTTATTCATCGGTTTTTTTCACCTCGCGGAGACGTGTGAGGTAGGTGTCTTGCAGGGTTTCCCGGCTAGGCCCGAATTCGCACACCGCAAAGCCCTCGGTTAGCAACGCCCGCAGCAAACGGTAGCGTTCGGTGTCCGTGCCCGTCATGAGAAAGCGGCAACCGCTTTCGTCCGTCGTGAGGTGCTGGAGTTGGGGCTGAGCCGCCAGCCAGGGTTCAAGCCGCAGATCCGTTTCGGCCAGTGCAATCCGCCAGGGCATACGAATGGTTCCGCCGAGGGGATCGGCAATATGGCGATGTTCCAGCACCTGGCCTTGATGCAGGATCAGGATATCGGTGGCATATTCCTCCAGCTCCGCCAGGATGTGGGAGGAGACCAGGAGTGTCATGCCCTCGGCGCGCAACGTCCGAAACAGCAAACCCAGCGCCACCCGGGCCTCCGGATCTAGGCCCGAGGCCGGTTCGTCGAGGAGCAGCACCGGCGGACGATGGAGCAGAGCCAAGCCGATGGCCAAACGCTGGCGTAGTCCGCGAGAGAGAGACTTGGCCAGGTGCCGGCGATAGGCGGCCAATCCGAGTTGCTGGATCACCGCCTCGACCCGTTCCGGGGCAATCTCCCGGGTTCGGCGCATGAACTCCAGATTACGCTCCACCGACAGGTCGTGGTACAACCCAAAAGTATCCGACAAATAGCCAATGGCGCGATGAACCGCCCGGGGCTGATCCTGGGTATTCTGGCCGGCGACCCGGATGGTGCCCTCCAAGGGCCAGTCCAGGGCGGAGAGACAGCGTAACAGGGTGGTTTTGCCCGCACCATTCGGCCCCACCAGCGCCGTAATGGTGCCCTTGGGAATCCGGAAAGTGACGCCATTCAGGGCCCGATGACCCGTCCCATATTCGAAAGATAGGCCATCGACGTCGATCATGGATCAAGATTCTCAATGACGGTGCGGGATTGGCAGATTTGCCGGTTTTCGAGAGGCGGCCTGCCAAAACAGAACCTTGCCGGCAGGAGACCGAGACGGAAAACAAGGTTTTTTGCGGGCTATTGATTTTAATATGGCTACGGGTGGGCTCGAACCACCGACCCCGGCATTATGAGTGCCGTGCTCTAAACCGGCTGAGCTACGTAGCCGCAGGCCGGATTCTAGTGCCGGAACCAGGGGACGGTCAATGAAATCGATCAAATGCTTCACCTTGGCACTCACCTTGGTACTCGGTGCGCCCAGGGTGACCAGGGTCATTGGCCGAGTGATTTCGGGGGTTTGGGGAGATTTGACGATTCAGGGGTATTCTGTGGGTTCGATGTCGCGGGACACCCTGATATACTCCGAGCCACACCCGATTCATACCAACCAACAAGGATATGCCGCATGACATTCACAAACCGCCAGTATGGGCGCAGAACCATCGTTGAGATTCCC
>JBAXSA010000678.1:0-1620 GCA_037130945.1 Pseudomonadota bacterium
TGCAGTGCTCCATCCCAGTTCTGGCGTTAACTACAATGCCGCCGCACAGATAGCCATTGATTGGACGCGGGAACGCATTCACAAGGCGGGCCTACTGGAGCGTATCAGTGGGCTTCAGTCCCACCATCAGGAGGGAGACATCCTCTTCGTGCACGGTTCAGTTCGAAACGCTCTCAATGAATACCTGGTGGAATCGGACCGCAGTGGGTACTCGACATTCGACGAGGTTGTCGAGTCGCTGGAGAATGACTTCATCTATTTTCGTATCTGCTTCGTTGGACACAACCACAAGCCTTTTCTGGCCACGACAGAGGGATTCCTCCATCCACATCAGGAATTGAGTGTGTTCCAGGTGTCCAAGGAGGAAAGGCTTTATGTTAGCGTTGGTTCAGTGGGGCAACCAAGGGACGGCGACCCCCGGGCGTGTTTTGTCACTTTTGACGGATCGAAAGTGACTTACCATCGGGTTTCTTATCCCTTCGAGGTTACCGCCGAGAAGATTCGTTCTCGTGGCCTCCCTGGTGTACTTGCCGACCGGCTTGCCATAGGTAAGTAATAGGATGACCGACGAAGCCCGACTCAAAGAATTCATCCAGGGGGCATCCAGGCTTCCAGTGTTGCCGAGAGTCACGATCCGTCTCCTGAATGCGCTTGATTCGCCTGAGAGTTCTTCGCAATACATTGCCGAGATCATCCAGGCCGAGCCTACTTTAAGCGCCAGACTGCTGAAACTCGCCAACTCGTCCTTCTATGGTCAGCGGGGTCTCATTTCGACAGTGCGTAACGCCGTGGCTGTCCTTGGTTCGAAAACCATTCGTAGCCTTGCTCTTGCCGTGTGGACGCACACCCTTCGATCTCACGCCAGAAATGCTGAAGAACTGACGCTGATGGCGCCACTTCTTTCCCACGGCCTTGCAGCCGGCGTTGCCGCCAGGATGCTGGCGGGGAGGGTCAGTCAAGACCGCAGTGAGGATGCTTTTATGGCAGGACTGCTGCACGATATTGGCCGCGTCGCGCTGGTCGCGCAGATGGGCAGGGAATACCAGACACAAATCCTCGATCCGGCACAGCGCGAGGGCGTGCCCCTGCATGAAAAGGAAGGCTCGATCCTTGGCTTTGACCACCGTGCACTCGGCTCAGCCCTCATGGCGTCCTGGGCACTGCCGCCATTCCTTGCCAATGTCGTCGAGAAACATCACGACAGTGGTATTGTTCCGGAAAAGCAGTTTTTCATCGCGGCGGTTGTCTTGGCTGACAGCTTTTCGACTTACCTTGGCTTTAATTTGGCTATCGGTACACCGCGACCCGAGCAGGAGGAACTCGCTGCTTTCTTTGGGCTACAGAATAAGGAAGCCATCGCCGAGTTCCTGGAACTTTGCCTAAGCAAGGTCAAAATGATCAACGAGGTTATGGCGTAGCCCCACCCGAAAGGAATCTTTTAACATGGTTGATACGAGTCACCTTAGTCTGATTTGGGTAGTCATCTTCACCTTCGTGCCCATGTTTATCTGCGCAGCGCTTCTGCGTGCGAAAGGGGTAACGGGATTGCTGGCGATAACAGGCGCTATTGTTATTGCTGTAGTCGTTTTCCTGGATTTCCAGGACTTGAGGCTTACCGTT
>JBAXSA010000679.1:0-1619 GCA_037130945.1 Pseudomonadota bacterium
TTGCTGGTGGTGGCCTTGGTCAACGCGGCCGTGACCTGTTGCCTGAATTCGGCCCCTGAGGGCTCTCCTGAAAACACGATGACCCTGGTTTCCGGGCCGATGGCGTCGAGCAATTCCAGACCCGAGCCATCGGGCAGGGTCAGATCCAGCAGCAGCAAATCCCAATCCCCTCCCGCCAGTGCCTGGCGCGCCGCCGCCACGGATCTTGCGTGAGAATACTGTGAATCTTCATCGAGGAGCGCCTGGATCACCTGAACCACGTCAGGATCGTCCTCGACATGGAGAATGCGGGGACGCTTGTATTGATGCAGTACCTGTCGGATGGATTGCCCCAGACGACCGCGATCCACCGGCTTTTGTAGCCAGTCGAATACCGGCAGGGCCTGGCCATTCCAGACATGGGAGTCGGTGCAGGCGCGACCAGACACCACGATCACCGGCAAGTCCCGGGTGGCCTCGTTGTCCCGCAGGCGCCGAATCAGGGCCTGGCCATCCATGTCGGGTAGAGCCAGATCGAGCAACAAACCCCGATAGCGCTTGCGTTGCAGCAGTTCGAGGGCGGCGCCTGCGGTCGCCGCCCGGTCGCTGGCCACGCCCTCCTGCTCCAGCAGTTCAGACAGTACCATGGCCACATCCGGGTTGTCCTCGCAGATCAATAGGCGCGGCCGGCGATCGGCCGCCTGTTCGACGACTTCGAGCCATTCCGGGAGATCAAAGAAGAACTCGGTGCCAGTGCCCGCCTCGCTCACAAAATCGAGGCTGCCGCCTAGCCGGTCCACAATGGCCTTGGTGATGGAAAGCCCCAATCCGGTACCGCCCTTTTCCCGGGTATCCGAGCTGTCGGCCTGGGCAAAGCGCTGAAAGATGCGGTTGCGAAACGCCTCGGGGATGCCACGGCCAAAATCCCGCACGCTGACCCGAAAGCGCTCCTCCTGCCGGCACACCGAAACCTCCACCGTGCCACCCGCGACGGAATACTTGACGGCATTGGACAGGAGGTTGGAAAAAACCTGTAGCAAGCGATGCTCGTTCCCCCAGACGGTCGCCCTGTCCAGTGACTTGACGAGGCACAGGCGTATGCCCTGTTGTTGACCATAGCCCTCGTTGGCGATGACCGCCAGTTTGGCGACGTTGACGAGATCGAGCGCCATACATTCAAACTCCAGCCGGTTCGACTCAATCTTTTCCAGATCCAGGATATCGTTGATCAACAGGGTCAGGCGTTCGGCATTGCGGTTGGCCGTTTCCAGGAGTTGCCGGGCCTTGTCGGGCAAACCCGTGGCAAATTTGCCGATGATCAATCCCAGGGCGCCCCGGATCGACGTCAGCGGCGTGCGGAGTTCATGGCTGACCGTGGAGACGAATTCGGCCTTGGCGAGATCGGCCTTTTTCTCGTCGGTGATATCCCAATTGGTGCCTATCATGCGCAGTGGCGCACCGCTGGCATCGCGCTTGACGGTGGCCACGGCGCGTATCCAGTGTACCTCGCCCGAAGGCCAGACCACGCGAAAGCGGGTGTCGAAGGGTTTGCCGCCCGTCAGCGCCTCTGCGATCTCGGCATCAGATCGCGCCTGGTCATCCGGATGAACACCAGAACGCCAGGCCTCATAGACGCCGCC
>JBAXSA010000680.1:0-1615 GCA_037130945.1 Pseudomonadota bacterium
AGGAGGCATCTTTTGGTGCCGCGTTTACGACCGGAGGGCTGGAAAATCCGAACAGCCCCTGTAATGTGTTGAACAGCCCCGAGGCATGGACGGGCTTCGTCACATACGCGGTATTGGGCAACCCTTCCAGATGATCCAGTTCGCCCTGATCCCGTTTGAACAGGTTGACAACATAGAGAACCAGGGGTCGCGACACGCGCCCCGAGGACTTTAGTTTGTCCAGGAGTGCCGATCCTTCATCGCCCAGTAGACTATCGTCCAGCACCATCAGGCAAGCGGGGTTTTCTCCGTCCAGATCGTGTATCCAGGCGGTCGCATCGCTGGCCGACCAGACGGTGCGTGTCTTGAAACCAAAAGACTTCAAGGCGCGTACCGCCGCCTTACGCACCGCTTTATGGGTTATCCAGACCAGTGCCGGACAGTCTTTCCAGCCATCGGGGATCAAGTAATGCCCCGGGTGCCGCGTCTCGATCATCCCCACCGGTATCTCAAAACGAAACCGGCTACCCTGCCCCAGACGGCTTTCCACCTCGATCTTGCCACCCATGGCCTCCACCAGCCGTTTGCTGATGGCCAAGCCAAGGCCAGTGCCCTCGCTGAACGACAGCCGGTTGGCCAAGCCCTGCTCGAACGGCAGAAACAGCCGATGAATCTCCCTGGGCGCGATGCCCATGCCAGTATCACGCACCGCGACGCCCAATATCAGCCGATGATCGGTGATATCCCTGGCCTTCAGGCTGATCTCCACCTCCCCGCGCTCCGTAAATTTGATGGCATTGCCGACCAAATTGATCAGAACCTGCCGGATGCGGAAGGGGTCGCCCAACAACTGATCCGGCATCCGGGGATCCTGATGCAGAACCAGTTCCAGACCCTTTTCAAAGGCCCGCTGCGCGGTCGCGTTAAACAGGTTGGTAATCACCTCGCCCAGTGAAAACTGGATTTCCTCCAAGTGCAACCGATCGGCCTCGATCTTGGAAAAATCGAGGATGTCGTTGATGGTGGAAAGCAGGAGCTGGCCCGACCCCCGGATGGCATCCAACCAGTGCCGCTGTTTGCCGTTCAGTGAAGTCCCCCGCAGGAGTTCCACCATGCTCAGTACGCCGTTGAGCGGTGTCCGGATCTCATGACTCATGCTGGCCAGAAAGGCGCTCTTCAGCGCATTGGCCTGTTCTGCGGCCTCCTTGGCCTGAAGCAGAGACCGCGATTGCCTGTTTTCGGTGACATCGCGGATCATCAGAACCATCTCTCCGGCATCGAGGGCAAAAACATGACAGTCCAGCCAGTAATCCTGCCCGGCGCGTGACAGGGCGAACTCATCGATATGGCACCCGGCCTGAGTCGCTGCGGTATTTCGCAGGGCCTCGTAAAGACCGGGTGACTCGCTCTCGTCGAAAATCTCGCCCAGACGGTTGACCGGCCGTTCGCCAATCGACAACACCGGCAGGCGACGGTAACTCTCGTTGATATCCTCGATCACAAAACCATCCGCCGCCCTCGACAACACCAGACAACCGGAAATCATGTTGTCGAACAGACCCCGATAACGCAGTTCGCTACGATTGATGTCCCGTTTGAGATCCAGCAGGGCGGACACCAACTTGGCAATCTGCCG
>JBAXSA010000681.1:0-1615 GCA_037130945.1 Pseudomonadota bacterium
CTTAACGGAGGGAATTAAGAGACGGGGCTATCCCACTCCGGATCCATCCGTGCTCCGCGCCTGATTTCACGCATGAGGGTCCAGTCGTCGGTGCCCAGGACGGCTTCCTCTTTCGACTCCTCAGCCGGTCGATTCAGGGCCACCATGCCGATTTCCTGGGCCCGCCTGACCGCGGTCATGAGCTTCAGCAAGGCGTCGGCCCCTTGAGGCTTCGTGAGCTCCTGGGCGATCTGGCAGAGAGCCAACTCCGCCAAGGCCAGGGTCGCCTTGCGCAACCTAATCTCCCGCCCTGCAAATTCGACTAAAAAGTTGTCGTCAAGTTGCTGTTGGTAATTTACCCGGAAGGCTGCCTGGCGCTGGTGGGCCGTCAGCCCATCGAGCCCGGGTCGGGCGAACCGCTTCGAGACCTGCTCCTCCCGAACACCATAATCCCGGGCAAGCGCCGCCTGGGTCGGCCACTCGTGGACGAGCTCCGTTTTTCCGCTGAGCCCGAGCATCTTTTGGTTCTCTCCGCGGACATAGATGGCCTCGATCTCGTCCCAGGGGTGTTTGTATGGGCGGCTGCCTTTGCGGATTGTGTGCTTTAGGGAATTAGCCTCTCTGGCGGGGACTCTGTGGGGCATGGGGTGACCTCAGTGAAGGGGCTGGCCGCAGCGTGCCGGTGCAAGGGGCGAACGGAAACTGGCCTATTAACCTGCGATAACAAGAGGACTGATATTGTGGTGCGCCGTCCTGACGCGGGCCGCCTCGAAGCGACGATCCGGTAGGTCGGCCGGGACCTCCAGCGCAGGTGCCATGCCCATGAGGCGAGACATGAGGCGGCTTCCATATCGGGACACGAGCTCCCCTTTTGAGAGATTGGAGGTCCATAGGATCGCCCGGTGGGCGCTATATCGGGCCTCAAGGACCTCGTAGAGCAAAGTGTTTGCCCATGAGTCCTGCTTAGCTTGTTCCGCGCCGAGGTCCTCGAGCACAAGGAGCGGAGCCTCCTTCAATTCATCGAGGAGGTCCCCGTGACGGAGCTCATCCCCGAAGGCCCCGCGAATCTCAGTCAGCTTCGATTCCCAGTTCGCCCAGAGCGGCGCCCACCGGCTTGGGATGCTCACGCCCCAGGCCTTGATGAAGTTCTCGCCGGAAATCAGGGCCCAAGCCATGGAAGTCACCGCAATTTGGCCTGTCTTCCCAGTTCCTGCTCCGCCCAGGAGTCCGTAGCCTCCCGAGGGGCCCTCCGGCTGGGCCATAAGTTCCTCAATCCGCGGAGCGCAAAGGGCCCTGAGTCCGGGTGTGACGCTGGACCATGTGAACGCGAGTTCTCCTTGACCCATCCCCCGGGCCTTGAGGATTCTGGGCAGTTTCTCGGGGAGGTCCGCCAGGGCCTGGATCACTTCCCGCCGCCGCGCCTCCTGATCCCGGACCCGGCGGCATACATCGCCACCGCAAGTGACTTCGAGGCTCCCAGGGTAGGTCATGACCACCGCACCACAGATGCCGCAGGGCATCGGTACACGGTTCACGGCGGGGCCCCGGCTTCCAAGGGTTTTAATAGGAATCATCATGGCATTTGCTCCAAATGAGACTGTTCTTCAGGAGTGAGAGGGCGCTTGTGAAGGGGGCC
>JBAXSA010000682.1:0-1609 GCA_037130945.1 Pseudomonadota bacterium
GGAGGGCCTTGGGCGAAAATTTTCCGGTGCTGTTCCAGAAGCAGTAAAAACGCAACTGGCGTGGGAACTGCAATGGATAACACTTAACCGCTGCGTAGGCCAGTATCTCATGCTGCGCGACATTTTGATGAAGGCCAAAGAGCTGCGCATTCCCGTCAGCCCTGGCAACGGCCGCGTGGGCAACTCCGTCCTCGCCTACGCACTCGGCCTGTGCGAACCCGATCCTTATGCGTACGGACTCGTGATCGCGGAGTCCTCCCATATCTTCATTGGCGCATTCGGCATCAACGTGTCCGCAGATCGCGCCCATGAACTCATCAATTATGTGAAAGCTCAATATGCTGTTGACGACCGTTACAACAGGTCGCTTGATCTTATCGAACTGCCGGCGCTGGACCTGCTGCAGGCCGTTGTTGAGCGGGCTAGCGCGCCTAGCGATCACGGGTTCTGGTCCTCGGTTCCGCTCGACGATCCCGAGACGTACAAACTGCTGGGCGGCGGCGACACCGACGGCGTCTATCAGTTAGACGCGGATGATGCCAAAAAATACCTGCGCGCATGGAGGCCGGCTACCTTCACGGATCTGCTCGTGTTGACGACGTTGAACTGGTGCATTAGCGAGGCGCTGATTCCGGAGGTCATCGAACGCGCCCATGGCAAGGGGTCCGTGCCATACTCGGATCCGTTGCTCGCGACCGTGACGGCCGAGTCCTACGGTTTCCTGATCTGGCAGGAGCAGGTCATAACGGCTCTGACGGCACTGGCCGGGTTTGACGGGGATTCTGCAGACCGCGTGCGACGAATCCTGTGTAAGAGAATGGCGGGGCCGGTCGTTGAGGCTCAGGATCGCTTCATATCCGCGTGCGTGTCGCGCATGAATGTTCCGGAAAACCGGGCGCAGGCCGTGTGGTTCGAACTGGATATTTACTCGGCGAAGGTGCGCAGCAAGGCACACGCAGTCGCTCACGGACTGCTGACGTACAGAATGGCCTACCTGAAGGCGCACTGGCGCAAAGCGTTCGACGCGGCATTACTGGCTGGCAAATAAGGGTGAACGCGGCAGTTGACCAACACCATGACGGTGACCGATGCCGCCACCGGCAACCAGCGAATGCACTTTGATTATTTTTGGTTTCTCTCCTTTCACCCCGGTAATCACCTGCTGGTGCACCGTACGGGGATAGAGCTCCCCCATGGCCACCTGATTTGACAATGGCCCACGGGGTGTGGGTTCTCCAACGATAGAAATGCCGGACCCCCTGAGGGTCGATTTCAGCCTTTTTATACAGCGTTTTCCCCGGCAGGCACCCATGCCCAAACGGGTGGTATGCTTAACTTCATCCACTGAAATGAATTTACGATCGCCGATAGTTTCAAGCACTTCAGCCAGGGATACATCATCGCAGTGACAAACATAGGTGGTTTCGCAAGGCTCAATGGCATATGGTTTGAATTCAACAGGAGCCGGATAATTTTCTTTTACAATGAACCCGCGCACTTTAGAAAGTTCTTCACCGTGCATCGTGAGCGAGAGCACCCTGGCAATATTGGTCTTATTTGGCTTGCGTAAAATTTTCTCCACGATGCCTTCACCGAGTTGCATGCCCTG
>JBAXSA010000683.1:0-1606 GCA_037130945.1 Pseudomonadota bacterium
GGGACTTGTCATGTCGCCCCGCTTGGCGACAACGCTCCATGAGTTGGGCTTTCAATGCCACGCAGTCCGGCGCGTTGTCCTGATCCCGCAGCACAATGAAGCGGGCCTGTGGATTGACATAACCGCGCAGGCGCTTGAGCATTTGTCGCTCCAGATCTTGCTTGCCCTCGAACGGAATAAGTCGGGGCCAGATGTCCGGGTGCAATATTCGCGGCAGCAAACTCTCCAGCATCGCCTTGGCCGACGCCTCTTCGAGCAGAAACACAAGCTCCATCATTGTGGGTCGGCTCCCTCAAAGAAGCCCTGCTTCCAGAGGAATCCCATTTGGTCACCGTCGGCCATATACGCGGCAATTTGAGCGTCATCGCGAGCACGACGAATTTCAGTACCACCATCGTGCTTAACCAACCAGCACACCTCGTCCAGACCTACCGCATTAAGAAAATCGGGCGAGTGCGTGGAAACCAGCACCTGACCGCCACGTTTGGCGTACAGCCGAAACTCCTCGGCCAGCTCCACCATCAGCGTTGGATAAAGCTGATTTTCTGGTTCTTCCACACACAGCAGCGGATGCGGCCTGGGGTCATGCAGCAGCACCAGGTAGGCAAACATCTTGATGGTGCCATCAGACACATAGCGATCCAGAAATGGCGTTTTAAATGAACCATCCTGAAAGCGCAACGTGAGAAAACCGTCATCCATTAAAAGCGGTTCAACTGATTTCACACCCGGCACGCGCCGGGCCATAGTGTCCAGAATCCGCTGAAAAGTTTCCGGGTGCTGCTCGAACAGGTACTGCGCAACACGCGGCAGGTTGTCACCGGTTTCCGATAAATGTTCGGAATCTCCCGCCGCCTCCTTGCGCCCCCTTGCAGCGCTGATATGAAAGTCCGACACATGCCAGGACTCAATCAATTGCCGAAAAGCATTGGCAGCCTTGAAGCGTTCAAACTGCCCGAGGCCCTTGATTGCCAGCGTGTCGGGGCCAACCTTTTGAGTCTCTCTAGCCAACTCTTCATCGGCCTTGTTGAAATCCTCTTCGTTGGTGATGGCATAACCCTCACCCGCAGAAAAGTCCAGAAAATGATAAGGACTGCCGTAACGCCCCCGCTTGTAGCGCAACAACTCGCGCTGCACGATGGGCGCCCCATCTTGCTCACCAATCTCGAGCGAATAAGTGACCAGCCGCTCGACCCCGGTAATCAGCATGCGGTACTGGATTTCGATCAGGATCGTGTCGGTCTCCGCACCGCGGCTCAACACCTCGCGAAAACGTCCGCGCTTGTCCAGTGCCTGGCGCACAGTGCCCTTCAGGCAGTCATGCAGGAAGCCGAACACATCAAACAAAGTTGTCTTGCCCGAACCATTGGCACCCACCACGACCAGGAAGGCCGGAATGTCTTTCAGATGGACATCGCGAAAAGCCTTGAAATTCTTCAAGCGGATAGATTCAATTTTCATGCTTGGGTCCTGTTCTGAACGAGGCCAGTCGAGGGTTCATACTGTAACCCTTCTGTGTCCGCGTTTAGGCTTGATTGCCGCGTCTTCATCGCGGCGCTTGCGAATGCGCTCCAGCAGTGCGCTGGCGGGTTCGTCGCTGGAGTCC
>JBAXSA010000684.1:0-1602 GCA_037130945.1 Pseudomonadota bacterium
CAGCCGCGTGGGTGGTGAAAAATGGCTCGAAAATCTGAGTGCGCTGCTGTGCATCGATACCTTTTCCGTCGTCAATAATATGCAGCCCAACGCGATTCGGGAATCGATCCAGATCTCCGACGATTCTTATCGCACCATCTGCTGTGCTGGCGTAGCGCAGTGCATTGTCGAGGAGATTTGAGAGTACCCGATGAAAATGGCCGCGATCGAAGTAAATCGAAAATTTGTCCGGCAAGTCGACGCTAATCCTTGCGGCATTACGGGATTCTCGCAAAAACAACTCATCCAGAATTTGCCGAAGAAAATCGCGCACCGCAATCGGCTCCGGACTGGCGCGATCGCGGCGCCCTAATTCCATTACTTCGACCACAAGACGATTGAGTCTTTGGGCATTCTCGCCAATGATGTTTATCAGGCGCGTTTCGCCTGTTCCCGGCGGTTCGTCAATCAACAATTCCGCAGCTTGGCTGATGGCCGCGAGGGGATTGCGAATTTCATGGGCCATGTTGGCCGTCAGGCGTCCCAAGGCAGCCAGCTTGATTTGTTGCGCCTCTTGCTGCAGGCGCCCGACATCTTCCAGGAATATCAGCATATTCCCCCCTTCTGCAGGGGGCAGGAAGCGCGCCCGGATGGGGTGCCCGGTTTGGGGCGCCTGCATCACGATTTCAGACTCAACGTCGCGGGTCAGCCGTAACTCGAATTCATGCGCCAACGCCGGTGAGCAAGCCGAAAGTATGGGGGGCAACGGGACCGGTAGTCCCAGTAAAACGGCTGCTTTGGGGTTTGATTGCCGCACACGGCCGGTAGCATCAATCACCAATACGCCATCCTGCATGTCGCGGGTGACGCGCTCGTTGATGTGCATTTGATCCGCCAGTTCGATGCCCCGCTTGCGCGCCAGTTCTTCGTTCGCCACCACGCGTCGCGCCAACAGTCTGGCGGCAATCGCCGAGCCAAAAAATCCTATGCTGGTTAGCCCTGTACGGAAAAAGTCCCCAACCTCACCGTGATATTGCAATACACGATAGGTCTGCTCCAGTAGCAGGAAGACGGTGGCTAATGCCGCATAGAACAAAACCATGCGCCCTTGGCCAACCAAGCCGGCGCCCATGAGGACAACCAGCAACATCATCGAAATCCCGCTTTTCGAACCGCCGCTGGCAAACAGCATCAAAGTCAGCAAGGAAATATCGACGACCACCTGCTGCGTTAATTGCAGGGTGAAAGCTTGCCGCCATCTTGTCAGCATCACCAGGTTGATGATTGCGAAAGCAAGGTAGGTGACGCAAACCCAAAAAAACAATTTCGGGTTCTGTGAGCCTATATTCAGCGCACCATCTGTAAAAACGATGGAGGCAAGAAATAAACCAGCGACGATCAGTCGGTAATAGGAGAAATACTTGAGAGAGCGCCAGAAAGATTCGTCTGATGACAAAGTGATCCCCGGCTGTTCTGTATGTTTCGCTACTAACTCAGGTTGGGCCAAGTTGGCGATGTTCCTCGCAGCAGAAGTGATGTTCGTCGGCGGTAACAGCTTCGCTCTCCGGCACATGGATATGGCAATGTGCGCAAACTACCATTTTTTCGGGGCCGCTAGCAGCG
>JBAXSA010000685.1:0-1597 GCA_037130945.1 Pseudomonadota bacterium
CCTCGTACCAGTATGGCCAGCATCGCCTGTTCCTCGCGGGAAAAACCCGGCAGGTCGGCGTTGCGGATTAGATAGGCACCATGTTTGTGATATTGGGTGTGCGAAACCAGCAAGCCGACTTCGTGGATTTGCGCAGCCCACCCCAGCAAGCGCGCAAACTCCGGGTTATTGAGATGCCAGCTACTGGCCACCTGCGCCAGCAGGTTCTTGGCGGTTTCTTCCACCCGCCCGGCGTGACCGGTATCGAGCCGGTAGAGGGCAATCAGGGTGCGCAAGGTTCGCTCCCGGACGTCTTCGTGCTGGATGCGTCCGAGCAAATCATAGACCAGTCCCTCCCGCAAGGCCTGGTCGGAGACCTGCATCCGCTCGATGCGCAGGTGCTTGAAGATGGCCGATAGCACCGCCACCCCGCCGGGAAAGACCGACTTGCGTTCCTCGGAAAGCTCTTTCAACTGGAGCGCCTCGAGCCGCCCCGCCTCGATCATGGCATGACGTAACTTGCGTAGCCCCGCGAGGGAGATGACATCATCGCTCCAGCCCTCGGCCCGGAGGACGGTGGCGATGGCCCGCGCCGTGCCGGAACTCCCCACCACCTGCTGCCAGCCCGCCTGGCGAAAGGTCTCCCGCACTGGCCGCAATTCCACGGCACAGGCCAGTTCGGCCTGTTCCAGTGTGCGCGCCGTCAAGAGACCCTGCGGGAAAAAATGCTGAGTGATGCTGATGCACCCCATGTGCAGGCTTTCCCGGAGCGAGGGCTCGAAACCTTGGCCGACAATCAGTTCGGTGCTGCCACCGCCAATATCCACGACCAGACGCCTCTCGCTGCTCGCCACCCCGTGGGAAACGCCCAGATAGACCAGCCGCGCCTCCTCACGACCGTTGATGACCTCGATTGAATGACCCAGAGCCTGCTCCGCCTGAGTCAAAAAGGGAGAATCCGGGCGAACTTGCCGCAAGGTATTGGTGCCTACCGCCCGGACACTGCCGGGGGGCATTTCCCGCAACCGCTGTCCAAAGCGTTCCAGGCAGGCCAGGGCCCGCGATACCACGACCGGATGCAGGGATTTATCCTCGGTCAGCCCCTCGCCAAGACGCACCTGCTCGCGCATCCGGTCAATGACCTGAAGGGATCCCCCTTCCATCAGTCGGGTCACAATCATGTGAAAGCTGTTGGAACCGAGGTCAACCGCCGCCGCGATCTCTGGCAAGGTGTCGGGAAGGGTCAGAAAATCTTCAATCATCAAAAAACTCCTGAAACCCCGCCCTTTAGTGCGAGGATATGCGAATAGCCGTAACCATCGGCCCGCTGAATAGTTTTGCAATGGCGATAAGAAATGCCCTGAACTAAACCTTGTGTGGTTTGAATATTGAAACTACCCGTGGCGCGAACCGCCACACGGCCAACATGTACACCTGCTTTCTTACCCTTCTCGACATGAGCCCTTACCCTGTCGCCAGTTTGAAAGCCTTTAATCTGCTTGGATCGCGTCAAGTAACCACGCGGGAAACCATTGGCATCCAATCTTGTCCGTTGGTAGCTGCCACGGCCACCAGCGTAAAGTCGCGCAATGTTGATGCGTGAACTCTGTGTCCGATG
>JBAXSA010000686.1:0-1596 GCA_037130945.1 Pseudomonadota bacterium
ATCTCGGTGGGACTCCCGATCTGTTCGACGCGGCCCCGGTGGATGACGATGACCTTGTCGGCCACCGAAAAGGCCTCCTCCTGGTCATGGGTCACAAACAACGAGGTGACAGGCACCTCGTCGTGCAGACGGCGCAGCCAGTGACGCAGTTCCTCCCGAACCTTGGCATCGACCGCGCCAAAAGGCTCATCGAGCAACAGCACCTTGGGCTCCGGGGCCAACGCCCGGGCTAGGGCGACACGCTGGCGCTGGCCACCGGACAGTTGGCTGGGGTAGCGGTCGCCGAGACCCTGAAGACCCATCAGGGTCAAAAGTTCCGAGACCCGTGCGGTTTGCCGTTGGCGGCTCATCCCCTGCACCTTGAGGCCAAAGGCGATGTTCTCGTGGACGCTCATGTGCCGGAACAGGGCGTAGTGCTGAAACACAAAACCCACCTCGCGCGAGCGGGCGTGCAGGTGGTCGGCGCGTTCGCCATAAAAATGCACTGTCCCGCCATCCGCTATTTCGAGCCCGGCGATGATCCGCAAAACCGTACTTTTGCCGCTACCCGAGGGTCCCAGGAAGGCCACCAATTCACCGGTTTCGACGGTAAAACTCACCCCGTCCACGGCCTGAAAGGTTCCAAAACGCTTGGCTAGCTGGCTGACCTGGATGCTCATGGAGGGGTTCTCATAACGTCTTGGCGCGTTGCCGCTTAAGCCATTCCAGACCCGCCAGCAACACCAGGCTGACGGCCGCCAGAATAAGGGACAGACCGAAGGCCATGGGTTCCTGACGTTCTTCGACGGCGTTGTAAATGAAGGTAGTGGCGGTTCCGGTGTGTCCGGAGATCGCCCCGCCCACCACCAGCACGGCACCAAATTCTCCCAGGGCGCGTGCCGTCGTCAGGATCACCCCATAGCCCAAGCCATAGCGGATATTGGGCAGGGTCACCCGCCAAAAGGTCTGCCAGGCCGAAGCGCCCAGGGTGGTAGCGGCCTCTTCTTCGTCGGTGCCGAGTTCTTCCAGCACATAACCGACCTCGCGCAAGGTGAAGGGAAAAGTCACAAATAGCGTGGCCACCACCAGTCCGGGGAAGGCAAAAGCCACTTGGCAACCGCAGGCGGCCAGCCAGGGTGCCAGCCAACCGTCGCGACCAAAGATCAGCAGGAAGGCCAGTCCAGTCATCACCGGCGAGACCGCGAGCGGCAGATCCACCAGGGCATCCAGCAGCCGTCGTCCCCAGAAGCGATGACGGGACAACACCAGGGCACCACCGATACCCGCCACGCCGTTCGCCAGCACGGCGATGACGGCGAGAATCAGGGTCATGTGCAGTCCCTGCCGGGCATTGGGGTCATCCAGAAGGTGCCACAGGGGCTCCCAACCGGCCCGCAACACCTGTACCATCAAGGCCAGCAGCGGCAACATCAAGACGAGGCCCAGGTAGGTCACCACCAGGCCCACCAGCAGCCAGCCGCCAACCCCCAAGTGTCTTTTTTCGGCCATCAGGTTCCGCTCATATTGGTATAGTTTTTCAGATAATTAATTTCTAGTAACTGTACCTCACGGTTCGCTTATTTTGAAGGCCACGTCGTCGGATCGCGTAGCCAACCC
>JBAXSA010000687.1:0-1595 GCA_037130945.1 Pseudomonadota bacterium
TTCCGGCAGATCGAAAAAGAACTCGGTACCCGCGTCGGCCTCGCTCGCAAAATCGATGCCACCATCATGTCGCTCCACGATGGCCTTGGTGATGGAGAGACCCAGTCCGGTACCCCCCTTTTCTCGGGTATCCGAGCTGTCGGCCTGGGCAAAACGTTGAAAGATGCGATTGCGAAATTCTGCGGGAATACCCCTGCCAAAATCCCGCACACTCACCCGGAATCGGTCTTCATGCCTTCGCACCGAGACCTCCACGGTGCCCCCCCTGTTGGAATACTTGACGGCATTGGAGATCAGGTTGGAAAAAACCTGTGATAAGCGATGCTCATCCGCCCGGATGGTCGCACGCTCCAGCGACTCGGCCAGGCAGAGGCGCACCTCGTGTTGCTGACCATAGCCCTCATTGGCGACGATGGCCTGTTTTGCGACGACCACCAGGTCAAGTGCCTTGAATTCAAACTCCAGTCGGCCCGATTCGATTTTTTCCAGGTCGAGAATATCGTTGATCAGAAGGGTTAGGCGTTCGGCATTGCGACTGGCGGTCTCCAGGAGTTGCCGGGCCTTGTCGGGGAGTCCTGAGGCAAATTTGCCAATCACGAGACCCAGTGCACCCCGAATCGACGTCAGGGGTGTACGAAGTTCATGACTGACCGTGGAGACAAACTCGCTTTTCATGCGCTCCACCTGCTTGCGTTCGGTAATATCCATGGCAATGCCAAGAAAGCCTCCAATCTGGCCCTGCGCGTCCCGCAGGGCGGTGATGGACAGGAGAACCGAAAAACGCGAGCCGTCCTTGCGAACATAGATCCATTCCCGCTCATCCGCCGATTCATTCAGACGCGCCTTGGCCACGAACGCCTCAAAACCCGGTTCAATGGCTCTGCCCAATTCTCTGGATAGCTCACTGGCGCGAGCCACAATCTCGTCTTTGACATGGATGATGGCTGGGGTTTGCTGGCCCACCATTTCACGGGCCGTGTAGCCCAACAGCCGCTCGGCAGCCTGGTTGAAGCTCAGGATCAGGCCGTTGATATCGGTGGAGATGATGGAGAAATTGGCGCTGTCCAGGATGGCCTGGCGTAAGGCCGTGGCAGTCTGTAATTCGGATTCGGCCTGCTTGCGCTCGGTGATGTCTCGTACAATGCCAACAAACAGGGTTTGATCGGGTTGACGCATCTCGCTGACCGCAAGTTCCATCGGGAAGGTGCTGCCATCCTTGCGTCGGCCCACGACTTCGCGGCCAATCCCGATGACCCGGGCCTCGCGGGTCTGAAGATAGCGGGCGAGATAATCGTCATGCTCGAAGGCGTAGGGCTCCGGCATCAGGCACTTGACATTGGTGCCGATGACCTCGACCTGACCATAACCGAACAGGCGTTCCGCCGCGATATTGAAAGACAGCACCTGGCCCTGGCTGTCGATGGTGATGATGCCGTCCACCACGGTTTCGAGGATCGATTTGACCAGTTGCGCCGATGCTTGCAGGGCCGCCTGCGCGGCCTTGTGACCGGTGATGTCACGCACAATCTTGGAGGCGCCAATGATGTTGCCCTGCTCGTCCAGAATCGGAGAGATGGTGGCCGAGATATCGAGCC
>JBAXSA010000688.1:0-1591 GCA_037130945.1 Pseudomonadota bacterium
CAGAAGCGTTCCTCAAATCCCTGGTTGCCCAGAGCATCCGCCACCAGGATCGAAAAATGGCGAATGCTGCCCAGAATGCCGGATGGTTGGATTTGATCACCCCATTGGCCGATGCCGCCCGTGTAGAGTGGCGTCAGGGTGCGCAGGGCGAGCCGCACTGTCTCGGGCCGGTGAAGGTTTTGCAAAGGATTCGCGGTGGACATGGTGAACGCTCCTTTTTGATGACAGTTGTTATGGGTCGCGATCCAGCGAGGGCATTGCCAAATCCAGATGCCATGGCGGGTCAACGTCAGTGCGGCTGACCCGCAGGTGCCAGGTGGTACGTGCATCCAGATAGATGCGCTGCGATGGCTCGTCGGGATGCAGCTCAAGACGCTCCTGCAAGTGTTCCAGGGCATACCGCTCGACCACCCAATGCCCGGCCTCGGCGCGAAGTTCCAGTTCCAGACCGCTGTCTTCCTGGTCACTGAATTCCTCGATAGCCAGCCGAAGTCCTCCTTCCAGCACCAGATGGATAGCCTCGGTCGCCTCAGATCCCATGGCATGGGCCAGAACTGGCGCCGGTTGCAAGAGGCGTCCGGCGGACTGTGCCAGGTCGAAAAGATGCTGGATCAGCCGTTCGGCCAATGTTGGTTGTGGCATCATGGCCACGCGGGCTGGTTCCCGCACAGCCTCGGCGGCGCGATGATAAAGCGCCTGATAGGCATGGCGCGAATCTTTATCGTCGCCCAATGGCGTGCCGGTGGTGATGGGCTCACCTGCCTCGCCCACGCCTTCCCAACGCACCCAGACGCGGCCCGGAGAAGCTGACGGGGCATCGGCACTCGCTGTCCCAACCGCAAAAGCCAGCGCCAAGGCTCGCACACCGGCCAGCCGTTCCGGACGAAGTTCCGCCAATACCGGCCATTCGTGGCCAGCCGGCAGATAGCAATACACCGGATTCCAGGTCTGGATCACCCCGGCGCTGGGATCGAAAGGTTCATCATCCGGTCGTTGCAGCAACACGTCCCACTCACTCGCATAGTCGGGATCCGGCGCAACCGCCCAGCCATACCAGACACCCGGCTGAACTTCCTGATCCAGCAAAATCGCCAGAGGGGTGTTCAGGTCGCGTTCCGGTTTGCCATCAGGTCTTGGCAGGGCATTCATGGCCAGGATGCGCCCTGGGGTCGGGCCTGGCGCGTATCTAGCCTGTTTGACCGCCAGGGATTGGTCGATTCGCTCCATCAACCAGGCGGGCACGATCACAGGTGGGGCGTCTGTCGGGATGGCATCGGACTCAACGTCACTCAGCAGAATCCGGCGGTATTCGCCCGCCAGGGGATGATTGTCGAGTTCACTGGCAATCTCGGGGGGCACCTGATCGCGGGCATGAACCCAGCGGTACAGCAGGCTGTCCGAGGGCGAGAAAAGCCTCGCTTCAATAGAATCCAGAGGGGGATAAAGGGAGGGCGTGGATGTGTTCGAGGTTTTCATGGTGCTTTCCTTTCCGCATGATGGCGGTAATCGGCATAGAGTGCTTCTACCTCCTTTAACGCTCGAGTACACAGCATTTTCAGGGCTTTCGACATTTCTTCGCGATCAGTTTGCC
>JBAXSA010000689.1:0-1585 GCA_037130945.1 Pseudomonadota bacterium
AAACCAACAAAATCCTTGGACTCGGCGACCACCCCATCCCCATTGATGGCTTGTGCGTGCGCATCGGTGCTATGCGTTGTCACAGCCAGGCATTGACGATCAAGCTGACCGAGGGGATTCCGCTCGACGAGATCCATGAAATTCTGGCACGCGCCAACGACTGGGTGAAGGTGATTCCGAATGACCGCGATATTACCCTCCGGGAACTCACCCCCACCGCCGTCACTGGCCGTCTGCATGTCCCCATCGGCAGGCTCCGAAAACTCCAGATGGGCGAGCAGTACCTCACCGCCTTCACGGTAGGGGATCAGCTTCTCTGGGGTGCTGCGGAACCTCTACGGCGAATGGTGCGGATCCTCTTGCAACCGCAGGGATAGCGCATCTGGCAACCGGCTGGGAAACGCTTCAGGCAAAATCATCGACCAAGCGCGATTCCAATCGGCGAAAATTCGCTGGCCTGTGGGTCTGGGGTGTTTCCACAGGGGTCTCCGGGGTACCGTAGCCGTTTCCGCCGCCACGGCCACTCCCACCATGTCCATGTCCGCCCTGGCTATCTCTGGCGGCCTGCTGGCCTGATGTATTGTCCCGTTGGCCCACCTCGGCATGAGAAAGCTGGATGTGATCCTGGCCGAGCATCTCTTTCAGTTTTGGCAAGGCCGCCTCCAAAGCCTCCCGGGTTGCCCCATGATGGGCCAGAAAGGTGACTTGGGCCTGGTCATTCTGTAGGCTAATTTTGATCTCCACCGGCCCAAGTTCGGGCGGATTGATATGCAGTTCAGCCTGCTGAATGCGCTCGCCGACCATCCACTGCACCCGTTCGCCGACGCCCTGTGCCCAGCCCGGAGATCCCAGGGGAGTGGGGAGAGAGGGGAGCTGGGCGATGGCGCGAGGGCTCGTGGCAGGATCGCCGACCCCCGGCAGTTGGGTTGAAATCGTTGAAAATGCGGGATTTGTCGCCGTGTCCGGCTGACCCGCATCTGGTTCCTGGGCTCGCAGCAGGCTGTCAAAAAATCGGGAACCCGCTCGCTCACCGCTATCTCTCATAGGAGCATCGGAGGCATCTCCATTGGGGGAGGCGTTTCCCGGCAAGGCTACTAACGAGGCGAGCGGAGTCCCCGATGCTTCGCTGCCCGCTGTTTTCGCGGGTATCCCGGCCCTGGCCGCCACGATTCCACGCAGTAGATCTGCTGGGCCAAGCGAGGCTACTGATCCTTCGCCAACCACTACCTTTGCGGACGGGTTGGCGTCTGCCATTCCAAGGCCCTGTAACAAGAGGGCTGCGGGAGCAAGCAAACTCTTTGGCTCTTCGTGGGTTTCCGTCTCGACCGGCGTGTTGGTTTTTATCTCGACCGGCGTGCCAAACTCTGCCGCCACCAGTTTCCGCAGCCATCGGGTGGGCGGGATGGGGGGGGGAGGCTGGCCTTGTGTCTCAACAGCCTGCGCGGGCCTGCCAGTCTCTGTTTGTGCCGGCTGGCTGGGTTCCGCTGCCACCAGATCCCGCAGCCACCGGGCGGGTGGGATGGGGGAACCCTGCTCTTCGCCATGCCCCGTTTTCAAGGGTGGATCGGCCGCCAAAGCCGACAGC
>JBAXSA010000690.1:0-1581 GCA_037130945.1 Pseudomonadota bacterium
GGTCTCCGCCCCGAACCACTCCAGCAGGCAGCGGCCGATCCCGAAAAACAACGGGTCTCCGCTGGCGAGCACCACAATATCACCCCGCCCGAGTTGCAGGGCCATCTGGGTCAAAGCCACGGCCAAGGGCGAAACCGGGAAAATTTCGCCCTGGAAATCACCTGGCAGGCCCTTGAAGCGCTCCGTGCAAAAGACGGCTACGCTACGACCAAGGGCCGCCCTGGCCATCTGCCCCAGGCCACAGGCGTCGATGCCGATCAGGTGCAGCTTAGACATGGCAGACCACCTGACTTGGACTGGTCACCAGATACACCGCCACCTGCCGCAATGCTATGCCCTCAGCGTAGTGCTTGGCAGTCTCGCAAACCTTGAGGATGAGGTCTTGGCGCTGGCTGGCAGCGAGCCGGCTGTATATCTCGCGGGCCGTGTTGGCCCCGGCCAACTCCCGGGCCAGGGCCGGATCGCCAGCTAGTTTGCCGATCAAGGCCGCTGCCTCCGAAACCTCCAAGGCCCCATGCCGGACATGGGTTTGGGGGATGGCCATGGCCGCCTTCAGAATTTTGGCCCACATCCCGGCCAGATGGACCTTCTGGAACTCGGAGCGGGCAGCGGCGGAGAGCGAAAAGTGCAGATAATCGCCCATCATGACGTAGGCCTCCACCGGTAAGCCAAGACTCTTTTGGACGGCCATTTCTGAGCTGCGGCCAGTGGAGAGAACAATCTCGCGGTTGCCGGTCTCCTTGGCCACGGCCATGGAGGCAAGGATAGTGGCAGTCCAGGCCTCGGCGGAGACTGGCCGCACAATGCCGGTGCTGCCTAAAATCGACAGGCCGCCGATGATCCCCAGGCGCTGATTCAAGGTCTTTTTCGCCAACTCCAGTCCGTTTTCAATCGAGATGCTGATGGTAATGACCAGCGGCCCTGACCGTGGGTAGGCTGCGAAGGCCTCGCCCACGGCTTGGCCAATCATCAGGCGAGGGATCGGGTTGATGGCAGGTTCACCGACGGGCAGGGCGAGGCCTGGCTTGGTCACAGTGCCGACGCCAGCACCAGCCACGAAGCGTAAGGCAATGGGTTCATCGCCCAATCCATCGGCTATTGCAATTGAGGCGACGATCTCGGCACCGTTGGTCACATCCGGGTCGTCGCCAGCGTCTTTGATGATCGAGGCCAGGGCGTGACCCCGATCAAGCAGGTGGCAACTGGCCACGGCAAAGCTGCGGCGCTCGCCATCCGGAAAGGGGATGCTGACCTCACTTAGCCTCTCCCCACAGAGCAAAAGGTGACAGGCAGCCTTGGCCGCCGCCGCCGCGCACGCGCCAGTGGTAAAACCCGAGCGCAGACGTTTTTTAGGAATTTTCGTGTTCATCAATTTTGAGAGGCGAGACGGATCAAGGCATTGACGATAGCCGCCGCTACCGGACTGCCGCCCTTCCGACCCAAGGCCACAATATGGGGGATGTCCTGCGCCGCCAGGATCTCCTTACTCTCAGCCGCATTGACAAAACCCACCGGCGCGCCGATGATGACGCCCTGAAAACAAGCGGGATCTAAGGCGCAATGCCTGAGAAGGCTGAGGAG
>JBAXSA010000691.1:0-1576 GCA_037130945.1 Pseudomonadota bacterium
GGTTAAGCCGATGACTTGGCCCATCGCATCGCGCAAGGGTGTCTTGATGTCCAGAAAATCCCGTTTCCCGCCGTCCGCCGTGGTGAGCCAGTGTTCCTCTGTGATGGAGTCATTTTCGGCGATCACCCGGTGGTCAAAGGCCCTCAGATCCTCGGCCTGTTCGCAGGGGAAAAGATGGGTGTCGTCGCGGCCCAGCACCTCTTCCACCGGTTTGCCGACGAGCCGGCAGGCGGTACGGTTGAACAGGAGGTAGCGACCTTCCAGATCCTTGGCGAAGATAGCGTCCTCCGAGCCCTCGATGATGGCGGAGAGTAGCTGTAGACGAGCCTGGGACTCGTCCTGGGATGGTTGGGAATTCTGCACGGATAACCTTGAGAGTAGAGAAGGAGATTACAAAAAGGGTGGTATCAACCCGCCTGGACGGTGTGCGATCCCTTGAGAAATAGCGCCTCCAGATGGCCGGTATCCCCTTCTTCCTTCACCAGCCTCATCTCTCCACCCAGCGCGGAGAGGATTTTATGGGCCACCACGGGTGCCAGTCCCAACGCTTCGGCGGATGACGAGGATCTGACGGCGGATCCGATCTCGAAAAAGCTCGCGGCCTGCTCGTTCGACAGCAAAAGATCATCCAGGTCAAGATGGATGCGCAGATTTTCTCCCTCGTCTTGTATCCTCAGGAAAGCCGCCAGTTTGTTCTGGGAGAAAGCGGCCGCGAGCTGGATCAGGGTTTCCAGGGCTTTCTTCAGCAGCCGGTGATCGCCCTGGAGGCCTATCGGTTCCAGACCGATTGCCGGATCGACCGCTATTCGGATATCCGGAAGAGCGGTTTTCACGGCGTCGAGGAGTTCGTAAAAGGCGATGGGCAAGCCGCTTTTTAGAGGCTGCTGTGCGAGACGGCCAATCAGGCTCGCGTCCTCGATGAGATGGCGCAAGCGGGCGCTGGCTTCATGAAATAGATCGCCATATTCCTTGCCATCCTCTGAATCCGCGCACAGCTCCACAAGCAATTCGCCGACACCCAGAACCCCGTTGGCGGGCGTGCGTATTTCATGTGAAATCATGCTCAGAAAATCGTCCTTGAGCCGATCCAGCTCCCGCAAACGTTCGTAAGCACTGGCCAACTCGCGGGTTCGCTCCGCCACCATCCGCTCCAGATCCTCGTTGTGCGCGCCGAGTTGACGTTGCAGGGATAGGATCCGCAGGTGGGTTTCAATGCGCGCATGAACCTCCTCGAACTGAAACGGCTTGGTGATGTAATCCACGCCGCCCACCGCGAAGGCCCTGACCTTGTCCTCGGTTTCACTGAGGGCGCTGATGAAGATCACGGGAATGTCCTTGAGAACCGGGTCGGCCTTCAGGCGTTCGCAGACCTCGAATCCGTTCATCTCGGGCATCTCGATGTCCAGCAAAATCAGGTCGGGGGGATTTTTAAGCGCCGCGCTCAGGGCCGCTGCGCCACGAGAAAAGGCCAGTATCCGGTAGCCCTTGAATTGCAGCGTCTCCTGCAACAACCGCAGATTGGCTGGGGTGTCGTCCACCACCATGAGGGTGGTTTTTTCCGGTGGTTTATTCATGA
>JBAXSA010000692.1:0-1576 GCA_037130945.1 Pseudomonadota bacterium
GGGCATACATCAGGGCGTACAGGTAGGTGGTCTTACCCGTCTGGCGCGGCGCATGGATGACGAAATAGTGCCGTTCTTCAATCAGCGATCGCACTTCAGGCAAGCGGTGCAGGGATTCGACGGTGTAATGCCATTCTGGACGGCAGGGTCCGGCGGTGTTGAAAAAACGCATGGGTGATTCCTCGGGCTTGAAAACAGTGGCTACTACGACGGGCAGATTACATCCCTACCAGGGTGATCCGCCGGCCGGCGGAGGCGTGTTCTTCCCAGCGTAGCCGTTCTTCCCAGTTTTTTTTGGAATCCCGCTCAAACAGCAGCAGATAGCCCTGCTCCAAGCCCAACCGGGCCAGATAGCGGGCGGTCTGGGCCAGGCCGTCTTCCTCCGACCATTGGTCGTGGTTGATCTTGAGTTCGATCACGAACTGGTCGCCACCAAACTCGATCCAGAGATCGCAGCGACCATTGCCCACCGCCATCTCCCGCTCGATCCGCCCACCGCCATTCAGGATCCGCTGCAAAAAGGCCATCAGCAACAGCTGCCGACCCACCTCCCGGAAATCATATTTCTCCAGCCAGGCTTCCGAATAGCGCCGGTAGAACTTCTGAAAGGCCTTGAGTAGCGCATCCATATCGAGCCTGCCTTGCCGGATGTACCAGACCGGATCGACCGTGTCGGTCGGCATGATCCACTGAAAATCGGCGCTTAAGATCCGGGGGATAATTTCCTGGTAGATTGGATTGGCGAACCGGATTGGATTGGTTCGGGTCACCAACCCCAAGTCGGCAACGTATTGCACGGCGTCGTCGAAGGTTTCGGCATTGGGTGGATCGCCATTGAGAATGGCCGTTGCCACCTGTTTGACGCTGGGTTCCCGCAATTTATCCGCCAGGCTGTCCAGGTGGGTGTCGCGGCGCTGGATCAACTGCTCCCGGGCGATCAGGACGGTCTCCAGGGAGATTGTCTGGCTAAAATCGTTGCCCAAGACCTCGGCGACGATCTGGTTGGCCAGGGCATTGGTGAGCCAGGGTTGGCCCTGGGTGAGACGCCAGATCTCGGCCAGCACCTCGGAGGGGAAAACCTGCCCGGTCTCAAGGCTGTGCTGATCAAGGAGCGCATGAACCTCCGCCTCGCCAAAACCGTTCATGAACAGCGATTCGGTCTTGACGTTGAACGGCGAACAGGTGCCCAGGCTGGCCGAGTCCGGGCGAAGACGAATCTTGTAATCCCGCACATCACGCAGCCCCACCAGGGCAATCGATTGCGGGAACCCCCGGGGCCGCGCTTCAAAACCCGCCCGCAATTGCCGTAGGAACGCCAGGAATAGCTCGTCCATCAACGAGTCTGCTTCATCAATGAACAGTACCAGGGGTTTGGAGTTTGCCAGTGCCCAACGGGCCAGGTAACCGGTCAGGCCATCCTTGGCGAAATCCGCCAGCGAACCGTCCAGATTGCCTGGCCGTTCCTCCAGGGGCAAATACATCGTCGCCTGCCGATGGAGGGCAGCGGCGATGATCTGCATGGCGTGGTCAGGATCGCGCCCGCTGGCGGCGGCTTGAATGTTGACCTGTAGGGCGG
>JBAXSA010000693.1:0-1570 GCA_037130945.1 Pseudomonadota bacterium
GCAGGACTTCCGCCTCGGCCTGCTTTTGCGCGGTGATGTCCTGGATCAGGGCGACAAAATAGTCAATCTGGCCGTCGTTCTTGCGCACACAGCGTGCCGAGATCATCGCATGGATGACGGTGCCATCCTTGCGAATGAAGCGTTTGTCGAGGGAATAGCCGTCGGTCTCTCCACGCAGCACGCGCTCAAATTCGGCGGCATCGCGAGTTATGTCGTCGGGGTGCGTGATATCCACCCAGGTCAGGCATTTCAGTTCTTCTCGTGGATACCCGAAAATCTCACACAGGCGTTGATTGAATTCGAGCCAGCCCTTTTCCAGCGAAGTGATGGCAATACCGACGAGTGGCAGATCAAAATAACTGCGGAAGCGGGTTTCGCTTTGTTGAAGATCATGCTCGGCCTGTTTACGAGCGGTGATGTCGATGGCAACGCCGCCAAGCAGGGGCGGTAGACCCTGCCGGGGTACCCTGAACTTGTGCGTCTCGTAGAGCCTGACCTGGCCATCCTCGTGCGGTACCTGTTCTTCCGTCGTCAGGCATCCCACTGTCATCGCCTGTCGATCATCGGCGGTCATCTTTTCCGCGATCTCGGACGGAAAAAGATCCCAAGCGGTTTTTCCAAACCAGTCCCGCGCTTGTGCGCCCAGTACGTTCGCCATGTAGCGATTGATATGGATCAACCTGTCCGCGTCCTTGATGAACAGCGCCGCTGGCATGGTGTCCGCGAACAGGTTGAAACGCTCTTGGCTGACCCGTAGCAATTCCCGTGATCGCCGAGACCAGGTCTGCCAGAAAAAAACCATGAGCAGCATCGACAGAACGAACGCCAGAGCAGCGATAATCATCCCCAGCACCCTGGCCGGCTGTTCGACCTCGACACGATCAATTTTTGTCACCATCACCCAGGGCGTGCCGGACACCGGCTGGGTGGCACCGATCACCGCGACGCCACGATAGTCCAGACCCGACAGCAGACCGAACTCGCCCTCCACCAGCGCCCTTCGGGCCAGACTCGGGTGGCTGACGGGCAGACGGAACGAGAGCGGCAACGCCTCCGGCCTGAAGCGCAGACGACTCAGGAAGACAATCTCGTCGCCCTCGCGCCGCGCCAGCAGCGTTTCCGAGGAAGCACTGGAGGTGGGCTGTAACTCCAGCAGGGGAAACAGTTCCTTCCGGCAGTCATGCTCCAGATAGACGGCTCCCACCACCCCGTTGTTCCTGTCATCGTTGGCGAAGACCGGATGTACGACACCCTGAACCAAGTCGCCTGACGTGAGCCGGTGCGGGTCGACCAACGCCAGGCCACGGGTGTCGATGGCGGCCTGTAGGGCTGATCGCTCGATCGGCTCAAGCGGAGGAGAGGGAACCGGCGCGATGATCTGCAAGGCCCTGTCGACCACCAAAATGCGGCGATAGTCATAACCCCGCCGGGTGTCGGCAATGGCCTTGTCGACCCGTGGCGCCTCCTGGGCCCTGTCGATGTCGCTCAAGGTTTTCCAGACAGAAGGTCGTGCGACGAAAACCTTCGCATCGCCGTACCGTTCGGCCAACAGCGTCCCGATTTGCACCGC
>JBAXSA010000694.1:0-1570 GCA_037130945.1 Pseudomonadota bacterium
GGCCACCCCGACCTGTTGATAGGGCCGCAAATGGGCGGTGAAATCCTCGCCGAGTATCATGTCCCGCGTTCCGGTAGGGCTACGGAGTTGCCCCAGGGCCTCGTGCAACCAGTCGCCGGCGACGACTTGCGACCAATCGGCGGTCGCGGGCGCTACGGCGGTCGCGCTGCCGTCGAGACTCGCCCCGGCCAGCAGTCGCATCCCCTCCAGAAACGAGATGCCATCTCCCGCCGCACGTTGCACCTGGCGCCAGTGATCCAGCGCCTCCTGCAAATGCTCGCGATCCACCTCCACCCAGTGACCCTTGACCAGCGCCAGACCGTCGGTATTGGCCAATACCTGCCGCCACTCGGCCTCGGTCAAGGTCTCGCCCTCCAGGGTGAGTTGCACCGAGAAATCCAGCAGGGAACCCAGGCCCACGCCGGCCGCCGCCTGTTGACCAATCTGGACGCTCACCTGTGGCCGGGGCGGCTGTTTGGGTTTCCACCAGTCGGGGATGCGCACCAGAATGCCGGCGGCCTCGAACTGCGGGATGTCCTTGAGAAACCGATACGCCGCGCGGGGCGTCCAGGCATTCGAGCGATAGATCGCGCCGGAATCGACCATGCTGTTGATCCAGTCGCTGGTCTCGGCGGCCTTCTGGATCGGCAGCAAGAGTTTGAGCAGCACGTCGCGATCGGCGACGCTGGCGTACTCCTTCAGCGCCCGGCCGAGCGGCAAGTGCTGAACGCGAGCGGTGCGCGCCGAGACGCTGGGGGTATAGGTCGCGAGGAAGGCAAACGGGGTGTCGGGCTCGTTTTTATTCTCGGCCAGATGAAAATACACCCGGCCGACCAGATTCCAGACCGGTGCCTGGGCCTGCAACCAGGACGGCACATCGCCACCGCTGGCGGCGATGCCGGCGCATGCCGCGCTGACCAATGCCGTCCACCAGCCGAGCAGACAGTCGAGATCCAGGTACTCGGCCCCGGTCATGGGGGGTGCTGCGATCACCCGTTGCGCCAGCTCCTCGCGCGGGGCGGGGAGGGTTAGGGTCTGCCATTGAGATTCCAGATCCGGCACCGCGCACAACCGCGCCATAAGGAGGTGCCCAATCTCGCGCCCAAAGGCCAGCGAGGGCGGCAGGCGGCTCGACAGTTCGGCGGCGCCGAGTTGTAACAGGCCATGGGCCCATCCCTGATCGAAGGCCTGACGCAACCGGGTGGCCAGGGCCGGGGCCAGGGGTTCGTCATCCGGGGCGGCGGGTTCCAGATAGGCCAAACCGTGTGGGGTAATGGCCAGGGCCAGGTTTAATTGGAGCGGTATCATCAATTAATGCAAGTTTTTTTGATGTCTTTATTTGATGTCTTTTTTTGGCGTAATCCCAAAAGGTACGGTTAGGCACATTGGACACCCATTTGATGAATCGCGGCCACAAAAATTCCTAGAATCTTATTGATCTGACTAATAAGATATTCGTCAAAATCAATAGAAATAAGTTTGTCTTCCAATTTCAAAAAACGCCAGTTGCTTCCGCTTGTCACCACCCCAAGAATCCAATTCACGGAATGTCCTCGCTGAATATTGTAAA
>JBAXSA010000695.1:0-1560 GCA_037130945.1 Pseudomonadota bacterium
GGGCATCGGGCACTGCACTGATGGAGAGCATCTCGGCATACACCCTGCCGTTCTTGTGCCGGTTCCAGATTTCGCCGTACCAGTGGCCCTTTCCGACCAGATCGCGCCACATGTCGGTGTAGAACGCTTTTCCCTGAAGGCCGGAGTTGAGCATGCGTGGGTTCCGGCCCAGTGCTTCTTCGCGGCTGTAGCCGGTGATGTCGCTAAAGGCGTCATTGACGTCGATGATTGTGCCGTCGGCGGCGGTGATCATGATGCCTTCCCAGGCATGGGTGAAGACGCTGGCGGCGAGGTGGAGTTGATCTTCGGCTTGTTTGCGTTGGGTTACATCCATTCCAAAGACAGCCAAGTGGATGCCATTTTCCATGATGATCGGCATGGTGCTAAACATCACGTTGATGCGCCCGCCCGCAGGCACTGCGTGGGTCGCCTCGAAGCTGGCGGCAGTCCCCGTATAAGCCAGATTCAACACCTCGATCAGCTTGTCCCGATCCTCTCCGTTGTCCCACCATGGGGTGTCGGGGAAATACTGGCCGATGACCGCTTCGCGCGGGGTGTCGGTGAAGCTCAAGGCGGTGCTATTGACCTCGACCAGCCTACCCTGCCGGTCGAGGATGCCCGCCAAAAAGCTGGATTGGTCGAACACTGCGTGGAATATGGCTTCGGCCTGTTTCCGCCCGGTGATGTCGGTGATGAAGCCGTGCCAAAGAGTGGCACCGTCGGCTTCCCGCTCGGGCAGCGCGTTGCCGGACAGCCAGTGCACCGTGCCATCGTCAAATTTCACCCGATATTCATGGCGCCACGGCGTCAAGTCTTGCGCCGATTGCCGGATATAGGCGACGACGCCGTCGAAGTCGTCCGGGTGGAGAATGGCAAACACTTTGGATGCGTCCTCGCGCACTTCCTCCGGGCTGACCCGGTAGATCTCGCGAATGGCCTCACTGGCGAAAGGAAAGCAGGCGCTGCCATCGGGGCGCAAACGGAATTGGTAGACCACCCCCGGCACACTGCTGGCGATTTTCTGCAGGCGGCCCAGCGCCTCTTCCCGTGCCTCTTCCAGCAACTTGCGCCCGCTGATGTCGGTGTGCGTGATAACCACCTTACCGCCGGCGTCGCACCCCATCGGCGTGACGGTCATCGTGAACCAGAACTTCTGCGTAGTCGAATGGCAGGGGTATTCCAGGCTGAAGCTGGGTAAGCCATCTTCCAGCACCGCCCGGATGCCCTCGCTGATGTTCGCCGCACCATCATCAGCGGCGAAACTGGTTTCTAGCTGGCAGGCGGCCAAGTAGTTGTCGCCGACTTCCGTGTGTGGCGCAGGCTTCCCGGGTTCGATGCCGTTTTCCAACGCAAACCGCCGCCAAGGGTCGTTGACCGCCAGAATCACCCCGTCGCGATCCACTACGGCGATTTCGGCGGGCACGGCATTCAGAATGGCAAGCTTGAAGGCTTCGCTTTCCTGCAATAATGCTTCGCGACGTTTGATCTTGTCGGTAAGCTCTTCGGCGATGCGGGCGGCGTTGACTCGCGTGTTAATCACCGCGAGCATCAACCCGAACA
>JBAXSA010000696.1:0-1559 GCA_037130945.1 Pseudomonadota bacterium
TGACGTTTACCCGCGAATCCATGGGGCGGAGTGGCATGGTGACGTTTACCCGCGAATCCATGGGGCGGAGTGGCATGGTGACGTTTCCCAGGTGTTACTCATCAGGAAAACTGAGAGTCGCATTTTTTTTATTCCCCGGAGGGTGGCATGCGCTAGCACTGGTGGTGCTGGCAACGGCGTACTTCATCAGGGGGATGCTTACGGCAGGAAGCAAGCACCGGCGGCAAGATTGACCAGGGTGGCGGCAATGCCGGACTTCTCGCCCATGGCCCGGCGCAACTGGAGGCTCTCCTGGAGCAGTGAAAGCGCCTCGTCGAAGAGGCCCTCGTCGGTGGCCACCACGCCCAGGTTGTTGAGAGTGAGCGCAATCTTGTGGCGGTCTCCCAGCTGACGCTTGATGGCCAGGCTGTCGGCGTAAAGCGAGCGGGCCTGTGCGTAACGGCCACGGGCATGAGCAATGCTTCCCAGATAGTTCAGCGCAGACGACGCAGTTTTCTGGTCGGCCACGGCTTGCGCCCGGTCGAGGCTTTCCTTCAGCTTGGCCTCGGCGGCATCGAAGGCACCGGTGCGGGCCAGGAAGAGCCCTTCGTCGCAGAGCGAGGCCGCCTGCTGGGCGCCGGCCCCGAGCGCGGCGAACCCGGCAGTGGCCCGCTGAAGCCAAACCTGGCTCTCCGTGCTCTCACCTCTGAGCCCTTTCATGACACCGACCCCATAGACGGCTTTGGCCGCCAGCAGAGGTTGGGACGCGGCCTCAGCCAGCTCAAGGGCTTCCTGGTAGGCGGCTTGGGCTCCTGTCAGGTCGCCCACGGTATCCTGAACTTCGGCGCGGGCCAGCAGGATTTCCGCGCGCTCGGCTCCCCCGAGAAGGGTCAGAAGCCGCGCATAGTAGGCCAGAGCCGCCTCGTTGGCCCAGGACTTCCGCGCGGCTTCGGCGGCCTTGCGGAAGTACTCAAGCTGCTTTGCGCGGTTCGCCGTGCGGCCAAAGTGGCTTGCCAGCGTGTCGACCGGCGGGTGATCGCCCGAGACGGCCTCCAGCCAGAGGCCCAGCCGTTCGTGAAGCCGCTGGCGCAGCTCGTAAGGCAGGCTTTCGTACGCCACCTCGTGCGTGATGATGTGCTTGAACAGGTACTTCAGCTCTGGTTCCGGCGAATCCAAGGGGGTCAGGTCGACCGACTCCATTACCGCAAGCGCCTGTTTGACCCGTTCAAGGCTTCCCATTTCGGGAGCAAAGCCCGGCAGCCAGTCCGCATTGAAAAGCCGCCCGATCACGCTGGCCACCCGGAGGATGGTCTTGTCGTGCTCCGAGAGCTGGTCGATGCGCGCCAGGATGAGCGTCTGCAGGCTTTCGGGCATGTCCATGCGTGCCAGAGCATCCTCGTTGGTGGGGTCGATTCCGCGGTCGCGGACAAACCGGAACAACTCTTCCAGGTAGAACGGATTGCCTTGGGCAAGACCCAGCAGCGACTCCAGAAGCGCGGGTGGCGCGGCCCGGCGGATCCCGGGAAACAGGTACAGCCACTGCGACCGCGCCGCCTCCAGCATGGCCTCCCGGGGAAGTT
>JBAXSA010000697.1:0-1557 GCA_037130945.1 Pseudomonadota bacterium
CGACCGGAACGAACGGTAGTGTGGGCTCCCGTCAGACCCATCACCGAGCGCATCAGAATATCCACAGCTTTGATCACGGCCTGGGGCTGACCCTTGACCCGTTTCAGGGCTTGCACCTCGGCGGCGCGGATCTTGTCGCGCAGGTAGTCGCGCTTCCAGGGATTGTCCAGGGTGCCCACCTGATAGCTGCGCACGGCATCGGCAATCTCGGCCAGCCCCAAGTGCTGGGCGCGGGCCAGTTGGGTGATGTCGAGCATCGCCTTGAGTGTCATGCCCTCGCTTAGTTCGGCAAAGGATCGGGTAAAGCTGTCGCGAGCTGCTGTATCTGCTTCGTCAAAACCCGTAAAGGAGGGTGCCAGAATCATGGCGGCGGTCTGACGCTCCTCGAAGTGAGGCTTGGCCAAGGCCAGGCCATGTATCGGCTCGTTATCGAGGAGGTACCAGGACGGCAGATCGGTATCACGGGGACAGACCCACAACAGTGGATTGTAAATCGGTGCGCCAGAGTCGCCGGGTCTGGCGAGGGGATGGGCGATCTGGGCCAGTTTTTCGCAGGCAGCAAAAAACTCCACCTCGGGTTCGCTGAGTTGCTGGGGATTGACCACCAACCGGGCGGCGAAGTCGAGAATCACTGCGGCCCGCACCTCCCGGCTTTGCACCAGGGCCCGAAGCCGACGCGGCAACTGGGCGAGTGAAATCTCCGCCTGGCCCCCCTGAAAACGAACACCCAACAACTGACTGGCCAGTTCCTCGGTGGCGCTGCCTGGGGGATAGACCCGCAAACCATCGGCGCGATCATGGACGGCGAGAAATTGGTAGCCGTGCGGTGTCAATGCTTCCCATAGACATTCGACCAGGGAAGTTAGCGTCGTGCCATCCTCGCCAGGGGTCAGAAACACATCCCGGACGTTGCCGGTCAAAACAAATTGGGCGCGCACCGGCAGAAGGCGGTGCAGGTCGGCGATCCAGCGTGGCCAGTTGGAGGTACTCATGGGGTGGTTCCTTGAAGTGGGCGCATGCAGGCATGTCGTTTATGATCACATCAGAATACTCAATTTGGAGGTGCGATATGTCAAAGCAATAATCCCAACGCAGCTTCGGCCTCCATTTTGTTGTTGTCGAACCGGCTACCACCCTATACAACACCAAACTTGTCTCATGCCCTACATGTTCCACGCTTACCCTGGCTTACCCACCGCTACCCTCCTTGCCCAGAGACTATTTGCGGCTAACGACCCAACTGCTGCTCCATTAGCAAAAGGCCTAGGTCATCTAGGCCTTTTCGACTCAGGTCTAGGTTTCATGCGGGTTTGCGGGGTGGTGGTTGCCGTTGGCGATTGGTCGGCGCTGAGGAATCGGAGGGGGAGCAGAGAGATAAGAAAGGCGGGGTGATGTGGAAATGTATATTGATTTTTAAGCGTTTTTATAAAATCCACCACCGGATTGCCGAAGATTGCGCAGCAGATTGGAGGCACGGCACCGGTCTAGTTGGGACGGTTTACCCTAGGGTGTCCAAAAATGGCCTCTGAGACCAAATTTCGTTGATCGATATTTGGA
>JBAXSA010000698.1:0-1553 GCA_037130945.1 Pseudomonadota bacterium
TTTTTATGACCATTTGACGGGGCTGCCAAACCGATTTAACTTCCTCGACCGAGTCAACCTCGAGATCAATCGGGCCAAACACAGCCATTCGCGCTTCGCCGTGCTGTTTATGGATCTTGACGGCTTCAAGAATATCAATGACACCATGGGCCACGTTGCGGGGGATATTGCGCTGCAAACGGCGTCAGCGGCAATCCAGGATGCAGTGCGCTCGGTCGACTTGGTGACGCGCGCCAGGGCCAACTGCAGTGATGTTCAGATTGCACGGCTGGGCGGCGACGAGTTCACGGCACTGATACTGGACATCAAAGCGCCGGAAGATGCGGTAACTGTAGCTACCCGGATTCTCGAAATGGTTCGGCGCCCATTCATGCTCAACGGCAAGTCAACACGCCTGACCACCAGCATCGGTATCTCCATCTATCCGGAGGATGGTGACGACGCCACTGATTTGCTAAAAAATGCTGACGCCGCAATGTATTTGGCCAAGGACTCGGGCCACGACCAGTTTCAGTTTTACAACGCCAGTCTCACCGAGTTGGTGAGCCGGCACGTGGAAATGGAGCGCGATTTACGCCTGGCACTGGAGCGCAATGAGTTTGTGCTGCATTACCAGCCGCAGGTGACGGTGACCTCAAAACAGGTTTGCTCTGCCGAAGCGCTGATTCGCTGGCACCACCCCCTGCGAGGGCTGGTGCCGCCGCTCGACTATATACCGGTCGCCGAGCAAACCGGCTTGATCGTTCCGATTGGTCGATGGGTGCTGTCCTGCGCCTGCGCGCAGGCAGCGAGCTGGCAGCACGAGGGGCACCCGTTGCGTGTAGCGGTTAATCTGTCGCCCGTTCAGTTCAAGGATCCATTCCTGGCACGGCACGTGCAGGAAGCGCTGGATCAAACCGGTCTGTTACCCCAATACCTGGAACTGGAGGTGACCGAGAGCATGCTGATGGTCAACACGGACGCAGCCATAAAAACACTGAAGGCATTTTGCCAGGCAGGCGTACAAGTCGCGCTCGATGACTTTGGCACCGGCTACTCGTCGCTCAGCTACCTCAAGCGCATGCCTCTGGACAACATCAAAATAGACCAAAGTTTTGTGAAAGAATTGCCGGGCGATGCCGAAACCCTGGCCATCGTTCATGCGATCCTGGCCATGTCCAAAATCCTGGGCTTGAGCGTAACTGCCGAGGGCGTGGAAACCCTCGAACAGGCACAACTACTAGAGTCCATGGGATGCGACTTGCTGCAGGGCCACTTTTTCAGCAAACCTGTGGCTGCGCAGGAGATGCGAGCCTTCCTCGGAACGACTTCCCATTAAGGCGGGACGAATTGCAATATAGCGACGGCAACTAACTTCATCTGAATCGGCTTGCGACTCCATCTCTATCCCGCCTTAAGTGGGAAGCCCACTGAGGAATCCATGATAATTTTCGCTTTTGGCTTGTCAGATTTAGGCGCTAGCATTGCATCCTAACTGTCATGGCATCCTGGCCACCCCGAATGATGAAAGAATTTTTTACCCATAAAAAGTGCCTGTAGCCCTTATGGGATAA
>JBAXSA010000699.1:0-1550 GCA_037130945.1 Pseudomonadota bacterium
TGGGGGGTGATTCCATTTCCATGTCAAGCACTTTTTGCTTGAGAATTTCGTAACGAACGGTGATGTGAACTTTGGCCAAATTACCAGCAATATCGACCTTTTCAAAGTGATAGTCGAGAATCTTCAGCGCTGCCAATTGCTGCCGCAAAAAGGCGGCTTTATCTGTTTTTTCCCGAAAGAAGGGATCGTAAAAGTCATAGGCATCACCCTCTCGCCCCTGTTTGCGTGCCTCCCAAAAACTATTGACCCGCTCTTCCAGACGCCGGTTCTGGGCCGCTGCATCAACCGGCAAGTGTTCGTCGTCTTCCAAACCGGTAACCTGGCGGTGATCGGCATCGAATCGGATGGTCTTCCTCAACAGTTGTTGGCTACCTGGGTGCGCGGTGGATTCGCTCCGCGACAGCCATAGTTGCACCTCTCCATTCGATTTGGCCACTAGATGGGGGTAATGGCTCGACCCATGGCCCGCGAGGGGTTCCGCCAACGCAGGCTGCTCCTGCCAAGTCGTTCCCTTATCCCAAGAATAATTGATGTAGATACGGGGCCGGAAGTTTCTATAATCTTCCCAAGCCACCACCACCACATTGTTATTCAATGCCACTACAGCCTGGCCGTTAGACCTGGAATCATCACTAGGTTTGGTATCCAGGCGTTTGGCGGAGACTTCCCAACGCCCCTCGTCGATGAGGTACTTGCCATAGAAGAGGTGAGGTTTGCCCTCCCCACCAAGAACCGTAAAGTGCAGCACACCCTGATCGACCTCAGTGACCATCCAGCTAGCTTTTTCAGGGGCGTTAAACGAGGGTTTTTGTGCCCAATTCACGCCGTCGTAACTCTGGTACAGCATTACTTCCCGGTTCAAAATGCCCAGAAAAAGAAATTTTCCCCGATCCACAAGCAATCTATCCTCTGCTGCAAAGAGCCGCTCATGCGCCATGATCACGGCGGGTGTCGACCAGGTCGCGCCCCGATCCAGAGATACTGAACTGACGGTGCGGAAAAGCGTTTTGTCCTGAGACATTTTGTCTTGAGAAATCGGAATGGCTTCCTTCCAGATGGCAACATAGCGATCCCCTGCGTAGGCAATGGATGGGTCAACTACCCCACCCGTTACCTTGACGCCCGCCTCGTACTGTTCACGATCCAGGCGTTGGTCTTCGGCCAGCCAGGTGGCCCCGCGATCCTGGGAACGATTGCTGCGAATCTGGTAGCGGCCACTCGATTCATCAATGTAAACCAGTACCACCGAGCCCTTGCCATCTCCCGCCAGGCCCAATTTTGGTAAAGGTTGCCCTTTTTGACTCACCGTCACGGCGGATGTGAAACGGGGTTCTTGTACGGTGGCGGCTGTCACATAGAGATGTTTTTGAACCGTGCCCGGATTTTTGCGCCACCAAACGCCATAGAGTTCATCGCCGAACTGTTTGAAAATCGGCCAGGTTCCCCCCAAGGAATTGGTTTCCGGGTATTGCACCTCGCCATCCACCAAGATGCCTACACCCTTGGTGGTGTTTGTCATCAGAACTAGGGTTTTGTCGTTAAGCAAGCCC
>JBAXSA010000700.1:0-1543 GCA_037130945.1 Pseudomonadota bacterium
GATGAGTGCCTTGTGTGGCGCGATCGCCTGCTGAGCGAGCGCCAGATCATCGCCGGCGCCAGGCATCAGGCTTGGAATCAGGATCATTCGCTCGCATTCGCCGGCAGTAGTCGTGGGCGCGATGGTCGTGTCAGCGCGGCGGCCGAAGGTGCGGATAAACGCATCCTCTCCGGTGAAAGTGGCCGACAAATAGATCCGTCGCGTCTCGCGCCGCGCAAAATAGGGCAATATGCGAACGGGCAAGAAAGGCGGCGTTATCGTGATGCTTTCGCCCGAGAGCAGGAACGCACACAAATCGATGTGATCTTTGAGGTGCGCCCAAGCAAAGAGGCTGCTTTTTTCCTGGTCGACCTTGGCCGCCCGCAGCGCCGACAGGATGGCATGGTGCGCACCACGGGTCTCGGCGGGATGAACGAGCAACAACTTCGCCAGGCGACCGTCGACCACTTCGTCGAAGCTACTCGCCTTGCCGGCCCGGTGAAAGTAGTCGCGAAACAGGGCGGTGAGATCGGTGTAGAGCTGCGGGAAGAGGTCGCGCTTGAGCTGGAGGGTGAAATGATCGCGCAGCAGGTGTTCGGCCGCATGCGCATCATCGAAAATGATCCCGGCGATTTCTCGATTGGCGAAGACCGACCGGCCGTTAAAAAGGGCCTGGTAAGTGGTGATGCAGGCGGCTTCGCCGGAATTCGCGAGCTCGTTGCTGAAGTCGCCACTAACGTAGGTCGTGATCGGTAGGCCATAACCCAGCGCTTTGGCCTCCGTTTGCCGCACCAATTGGATCGAGCTGCAGGCGTAAAGGACGAGGCCTCGGGTCTCGTTGACCAATGATTGCGCCATGAGCAATCCGACCAAGGTCTTGCCGGCACCTGTATTGAGGGAGACCGCGATATCCCGCTGGTCACGTTTCTTATGCCAGTCGCGCAGAGCGTCGCCTTGTGCAAGCCACAGGTCGTTGACCGAGGAATCGTTCACCCGAAGGGACTGAAACAACTCTATCGGATCGACCAGTTTCTTGGACTTCTTCTCTGGCTGGAGGTTGGCAAAGTTGAACGCCATCGGTTTTGCTGACGCATGCAAATCTACTGCGGAAGAGTTTTCGAGGCTAAAGGAGAATTGTCCTCGCCGCACCAAGCGGCCCCCCGCCGGAGGCCCAACCTACAACGAAGGAATCTTGCTCAAAGCGGCGGCGCGGGTCTTTCGTTCGACATGCGTGTAGCCCAATGACACCCCTTCGTCTTCGTGACCTGCGAGCGCCATCCGGGTGGCATCGGGGATACCGGCTTCATTGAGCCACGTCGAAAGCGAGTGCCTTAATGAGTGCAGGGCATACTCCGCCAGCACGCGCCCCTTGCCCTTACCAGGATTGTCCGCGTGCGTGTGGTATTCCTGCACGATACCGATTCGGGGCAGTATGATCTCGCGAAAGACCTTCGAGAGTGTCTGCGGCGTTTCCTTGGCGATCTCTGGCATAACAAATCCCTCTGCTTTCTTAGGCCTAATCTTCTCAAGATGAGACAACAGGGTCGGATGAATCGGCATGTGG
>JBAXSA010000701.1:0-1542 GCA_037130945.1 Pseudomonadota bacterium
TCATTCATACCTCTGGCAGCCATCACTTTGATGGTGATTATGCCGCCCTAGGCCAGCATCTGTTCGATGGTATTCTGCGGCGATTGGCACCCCGGAATCCATGAATAGCATCGCCATCGCCATTTTCGTCATCCTTGTCGTCGTCGCCATGATCAATCGCTCACGCCTCCAAGCGGGATCCGTCCTCAAAGAAATCGAATACGCGTCTATCCACTTTACCCGAGACAGTTCAAACCTCCGAGCGGCGGCTTCGGAAGGCTTGCCAATTGATTCTACAGGGTGTCGCGGCTTAAGTGGGTAGCCGCCGGCATCTTTCAAGTGACATCGGAAGTGTTAGGGTACGCCCATGAAAAGATATAAATTCGACGCGCCCTGACCCGACCAGCCGTAACCCAGAAACACAGGCCCGAGTGGGGTCTCACCGCCAATGTAGAGTGTCTTTGAATCGAGCCAGCCGGTGCGTTCGGTTTCCGAATAGGGTTTGTCCACCTTGCCGGCCTCCAGTGCCATGCCCACTCGCAAGTCGCCCCGCAGACCCATTGGCATTTGGCCAATGATTTTTTCAACCCGGATCTGACCCAGGGCAATATCGTCCCCGATGAGCTGCCCATTCGCGAAGGCGGAAAGATTCAGGAATCCGCCCAGGGTGCCCGCATCATATAGCGGCAGATGTCCTTGTGGCGAGCCCGTATAGGCAGCGCCTCCACCGAAGATGAGACCACCCAGCGGATAAGTCCCGCGCAGGTCGATGCTTATTTTGTCGTAGTGGTTTCCCTCGGAGGAAAAATAGGCCAACTTGCTGGCCCAGCCCTTGGTAGGGAGATAGATACGATCCATCTGGTCAAAATCCATGTTGCCGAACCATCCACCAGTGTGGTTGGAGGCATCCGGCATGAACTGCGAGCCGGTTTCGAGATTGGCCTCGCGATAGGTGTCCCGCCAGCCCAGACGCAGCTGACCCAGCAACCCGACATTGGCCCCAAAGGCCAGGCTGGAGCTGGTGTCGGTGATATTGTATTCGGAAATCTTGTGGTCGTTTTGGTAGATATTGCTGGTTGACCTGACGTGGGTCACGACCGGTTCGACAAAAAAACGCTGACTGGCATCGAGGGGCTGGTAGAACTCCAGCCCGACGCCTGTCTTGGTGCCGATTTCAGCGCTTGCAATCATTTCGCCACCCAGGGCATTCATCCAGGTTTTGTGATAGGCACCGCGCAGGACATAGCTGGAACCATGTTCCAATGTCGTGTCGAGGTTGATGGCGAGGCGCAGATAATCCGGTCCCCAGGATTTTTCCATCGGCATCACCCGCAGGATATTGCGCTCGCGTTGACTGAGCAGGCTGTAATCGACCTTTTCGTAGTATCCATCCCCGTAGACACGCAACAGATCGCGGTTGAGGCGCGCCGTATCCAGCGGCTCTCCCGGTTGCTGGGTGATATACCGTTCCACCACCGCCGGATTGACCCGGTCGAGTTCGGCGATCTGGATGGCGTCCACACGCGGGGGAATCCGGCGGGCGATTTCGATCTTCTCCCACCA
>JBAXSA010000702.1:0-1542 GCA_037130945.1 Pseudomonadota bacterium
GTCGCGATGGCGGCATTGTTCGCCGGCCGCTTCAGCTCATAATTCAGATTCGGGTTCTGCCAGACGACACGCCGCCAGACATCCGAATACAGCGAGGCGGTTTGCGTGAGCTGCTCCTGAGCTTCAATGTAGGCTTTCACGTTTTCCGGAGTCGGCTCCAAGATTGAAAGTGCGCGCTTTGCCTTGAGATCCTTTTGCCATGCCTCTAGACGCTCAACAGCCTCCTCTTCACGCGTTTTCGGCCTGTTTGATTGCTGCTCGGGGTCAACATCGCAATACCAGTTGAACTTGGATTGGTCGCATAGCCATGCAGTCGGGTAGTCGAGTCCGGTAGTTGCCGTTGGACTGGCCAATGAGGCGCCAAGTGGCATCGTGACCAGCAACCCCGACAGGATTACCCGATGGATCATCCGGACTGACCAACCAGTTCGCGAAGTCTGAGTGACATATCGGGAATCCCGGTCGCGTTGGCTTCTGGCAGCCGCAGAATCGCCGCCGAATTCATGACGGCACACCCGCACTCCTTCGATAGCGTTGTCAAAGCGGCCTCCACCTTGCTCGCATACTCGCCAGCCGATTGGAAAAGCGCTTTCTGCTCTTGTTCAGACATGCCGGGGGTGATCTTCTCGGCCAGACGCTTCTTCTGCTCATCAAACATTTCACCCACGTCCACGCGAATAATTCGTGGAGCAGGATGCGTGTAAAGCCACGCCCAGGCCAGCATTGCCGCAGACAATACGGAAACAGCCCAGGTAATGATGTGCGCTCTCAATGCATGCCTCTTTGCTTCAGGATGGTTCCGATTGCATCAATAACTGACATCCCCTGGTCAGCCAGCGTCTTGATCGCCTGGTAATCCTCGGCACGGGTGGAATACAGCAGCATCGAGAACGGATCGAGAATCAACCGCCCTACCCCTGAGCCCATCGGGCCATGAACAAAGATCTCCGAGTAATGGCCGTGTTCGGTGCTGACCGATGACAACTGGCGTTTCATCCATTCATAGACGTGAAGCTTTCCCTCTTTGCCAAGCCGATCGATGCTTTCCGGCTTTTGCCGCAGCAGAAACAGCCAGTCGGCATTGGTAATGGCTGCCCGGGTGGCTTCGTTTTTGTAATAGTCGTCGACCGACTGCGTAATGGTGCCAAACGCACCGCCATACTTGCGGGCACGTCGGTAGCCGGCCTCGATAAAGTTCGCGCTTGATCCGCTACCCATGAGATCCCAGGCCTCGTCGATGATGACCAGCTTGCGCTTGGAACGATCGAGGTACATTTCCTGAGTGATGCGATACATCATCAACTGCATCACCACCGCCTGCAGATCCTTTTTGGCCTTGAGTTCTTCCAACTCCAGCACGACGAGGTTCTTGCGGAATTCGATGTTGGCCTCGCCCTCGAAGTAGCTCGCATAGATACCGTGCTTGGTATAAGGCTCCAGGGCAGTGGCCAGTCGGGAAAGGTCTCGTTCCATTTCCCCCTCGTCACTCAGTCGCCCAGTGCGTAGCAGTTCATAGATATCGGTGATCGTGGCGGCCTTTTC
>JBAXSA010000703.1:0-1541 GCA_037130945.1 Pseudomonadota bacterium
GAGGCGGCGATTCATCAGCACGTTAATGCCTGCATCAAGGATTGCGCCGCTTGCTACGGCTGGCAAGGCGACGTTGAAATCCATCCTGATAATGCCATTGTTTCCCTGGCTTCCTTGCTGAAGATCATCCGCCAGCAGTCCCACAAGCTCTACCTGCTCATCGATGAATACGATAACTTCGCCAACGAAGTGTTGATGACGCGGCAAGGGCCAGGACATTACGAAGCTCTGCTGCATGGCGAGGGATTGCTCAAGACCGTCTTCAAGGCCGTAAAGGCGGCAGCGGGTGGGATGGGACTGGATCGGGTGTTCATCACAGGAGTCTCGCCGGTGGTCATGAGCGATATGACCAGTGGCTATAACGTCGCCAAGAATATCTATCTGGCACCGGAGTTCAATGCGTTGTGCGGGTTTACGGAAGGCGAGATCGCGGACGTATTACAGTGTATGTGGGCGGAGAATGTATCCTGGTCGATTGATGGGGCCATGGATACCATGCGCACCTTTTACAACGGCTATCGCTTCAGCGAGGAAGTCAGCGAGAGTGTCTACAATCCCACTCTGAGCCTGTACTTTCTGGATGAACTGGGCCGCCGGGGCCACTATCCCCGCCAGATGCTCGACGACAATCTGGCGATGGATCGCAACAAGCTGGAGTATATCTCGCGCCTGCCCCACGGTGAGGCGGTGCTGATTCTGGCCCTGAGCAGTGACACCGCGCTCATGATTCCCCAACTGGCCCGGCGGTTTGGCGTACAGGACATGCTGAATCCGGTCAAGGATCAAGCCTTCATGGTCTCGTTGTTATACTACTTCGGGGTTGTTACCCTGGTAGGTCAGGGCGAGTTTGGAAAATTGGTTTTGAAAATTCCCAATCTGGTGGCCCGGGCACTTTATGTGGAACGCTTGCAGGATTTGTGGCTACCCACTTATGAAGACCGGGAACTTTTGCAAAGCAACGCCGAGGCTCTGTGCCTGCGAGGAGATTTACAACCGCTGTGCGACTTCATCGAAACGCGCTATTTTCAAATTCTGTCCAACCGGGATTACCGTTGGACCAATGAGCTGATGGTGAAGATGGCCTTTTTAACCCTGCTGTTCAATGACCGGCTCTACATGATGGTGTCGGAGATCGAGGTAAACCACGGCTATGCGGATCTGAGCCTGGTTGTGCGGCCCGACATGCGCCGTTTCGAGGTCCTGGATCTGGTGCTGGAGTTCAAGTATCTGGGTTTGCAGACGCTGGGCATGACTGGCAAGGAACTGCGGGAGACGAGTCGGGATGAGCTGGCCGTACTCCCCGGCGTGGTGGCGAAACTCGACGAGGCCGACGACCAGGCCCGGCGCTACGGCGCGACCCTGATCGAGCGCTATCATCTCAGCGATCTACACGTCTTCTCGGTCGTCTCCCTCGGGCTGGAGCGCCTGGTGTGGCGACAGGTGCGGCTTTGACCGCACCTGGTTTCACTGGCTTCACTGGCCACAAGGGCATAGGCGCCAACATAAGCATCACACCACCCCAACGATTGCCGAATTGCGGT
>JBAXSA010000704.1:0-1540 GCA_037130945.1 Pseudomonadota bacterium
GGCGCCAAACGTGCGAAGGCCTTGCGCTCGCAGTCCTGCTTTTCATATTCCCCTGCCGGGTTGACGATCCACTCCGTAGCCAGCGAAATCGCAAAGCCGTTGCTCGTGATCAGCTTCGCCTCCAGGACGTTGTGGAAGTAGGTTGTCTTCCCCGATTTCGAAGTCTGATGCAGGCACGCATCACAGTGACGCTCGGTGCCGAAATTGACCATCCCCGTGGCGTCGATGGCCACCACGAAATACCGATCAAAGAGGCGGTATTTATGCAATACCTTCTTCTCCAACAGGGTTTGCACCAACCGATTCTTGAGGTGTTCCAACGCCTCATCGGGCAACCGGCACAAAACCTGGTGTACGGTATCCAAGTGCGGCAGGCGCAGCTTGAACAATCGCCGATAATGTTTCGCGAACTTCGCCTCCTGGCGCAGATTGTTGAACGCATTGCGCGAACCCTGCTGAAAAATGAACAGCGCAATGGCCGCCATCAGGATTTCGCAAAGTGCGTAGTCGGAGTGACCCCGGCAATCTTTGATTTGCCGTAACTGCTCGATCAAGTCCGGAAAAAAGTGGTTGATTGTCTTGAACAACTCGTACACGACCGTTTTGCCCCGGCTTCGAGTTGGACGAAACCGCCTCTTTTCGCGACTCAGGGCAGTGCGGCAGGCTCTCTTTTTTTGAAGCCGTTTAAGACAGGCGGGGGCGCGATTCTCCATGGGGTCTCCTTCGTCGGGTAAAAATCTCCTTTATGCTACCTGAAACGCCTAAATTAAGTCCCTCATAGGACCAAATAGCCGGAAAAATATTTTCTGAGCATGCCTTAACATACTGGCTTCAATGGTTTTCTGGCAGCGCTCTGAATCGCTGTGTGGTAGCATCACCTCGGCCTTGCGCGACTTTACGCTGGTGGCCAGCGGGGAACCTCCAGGCCAACCACCGAGATGATGCTCAGGACGTTTGTGGGTATCACACTGGTTGTGGTTAGTCTCGGTGGAATGAATTCGTACAGTGTGACTCCGCTGAACGCCGTGCAATCGCGTATCTTGGGGCTGTTGGGGTTTCCCACAGAGATTTATCAAGGGTTCGCTACGCGATCCGATAACGTGGCATTCAAAATGAGCGAACCGTGAGATTATGGCATAACTTCTAAAGATAAACAGCCGGAGGTGCCCGATGAAATTTCCCTATGGGTTAAGCGATTTTAGCAAAGTCATCCTGGATGGCTATTTTTACCAGGATCGCACCGGCCGCATTCCCTGGCTGGAAGCTGCGGGCGAGCAGCTCCTGTTCATCCGTCCACGCCGCTTTGGCAAGAGCCTGCTGTTGTCGATGCTGGAGCATTATTATGACCTGAACCGGGCCGGAGACTTCGACGCCCTGTTCGGCCCATTGGCGATTGGCCGGAAACCCACGCCACTCCACAACCAATATTTCGTGATGAAGTGGGATTTCTCGCTGATCAAGGCCCAGGGCGAGGTTCGGGAGATTGAGGCGGCGATTCATCAGCACGTTAATGCCTGCATCAAGGATTGCGCCGCTTGCT
>JBAXSA010000705.1:0-1531 GCA_037130945.1 Pseudomonadota bacterium
CCGATGTCAATTTCCTGCGAATCGGACTTCTCGACAGGGGGGCTACCACCGTTGCCTTCTCACCGCTGATCGACGAACTGGGACAGTCCAATATCGGCAAGAACTTCGCAGATCGTCCCTTTATTCCAAGACTCCAAAAAACGCTCAAGCCGATGCTATCGGAGGTCGTGATGGCCCGGCTCGGCACGCCCAAACCGATGGTTGTCCTGCTGGCACCGGTCGTGATCCACGGCGAATATGGCGGCTATATCAGCGGCATCCTGAGCCTGGAGCAGATCCGGGACACCCTTGAAAAGAACGCCGAGAGCGATACCCTGCTCTATACCCTGCTCGATAAAAACGGCCATATCATCCTGACCAATCATCCGGGGCAACAGGTGATGACCCCCCTGGTACGCGGTCAGGGGAACTTGAATCGTCTCGATGACACCCTGTCACAGTGGGTTCCCAAGCTGCCACCCAATATCCCACTCTCCGAACGCTGGAAATCGTCTTTCTATGTGGCCGAAACCCTGATCGGCGATCTGGCCGAATGGACGCTGGTGCTGGAGCAGCCGGTGGCACCCTTCCAGAAAATCCTTTACACCCGCTATACCGACGCCCTGGCGCTGCTGTTTTTAATCCTGCTCGCCGCGCTGGCGCTGGCTGAATTCCTGAGCCGGCGAATTGCGGCGACCACCGAGCAGCTCAGCCACCTGACGCAAGCGTTGCCGGACATTCTGAGGGCGGAGGGTCAGATCGCTTGGCCCGACAGCGCCATTCTGGAGCCCCATCGCCTGATCGGCCATTTCAGACAGATGTCGGCGACGCTGGCGGCGCAGTTCCTCGCGAACCGGCAGTTGAATGCCACGCTGGAGCAGCGAGTGGAGGAAAGAACCCATGCGCTCGCCAGCAGCCTGAAAGAACTGATGCGTTCCAACGCCGATCTGGAACAGTTCGCCTACGCCGCCTCGCACGACATGCGCCAGCCGCTCAGGATGATTACGAGTTATCTACAGCTCCTGACCATCGACCTGGCGCCCCTGCTCAACGAGGAAACACGGCAGAATTTCCACTTTGCCACCGAGGGCGCACAGCGCCTGGATCAGATGCTGACGGCGTTGCTGGATTACTCCCGCATCGGGCACCAGGGTGACGCCAGGGTATTTCTCGATAGCCGGGCGGTTTTGGACGAGGCGTTGCGCTATCTGCAACCGGCTCTGACCGAAGCCCAAGCCGAGGTGCAGATTGAAGGCATCTGGCCAGGGATTCCTGCTAGCCATGACGAACTGCTACGGCTTTTTCAGAACCTGATTGACAACGCCCTGAAATACCGGATTGAAGGGCACCAGCCAGACATCCTCATTACGGCGGAACCGGACGGCGAGGAATATCGTTTTTCCATCCGGGACAACGGTGTGGGACTGCGGCCAGGACAGGAGGTGCGCCTGTTCAAGGTCTTCGAGCGGCTCCAGCCACGCGGAAAATATCCCGGCACGGGTATCGGTCTCGCGCTGTGCCGCAAGATTGTCGAGCATCATGGCGGGCGGAT
>JBAXSA010000706.1:0-1531 GCA_037130945.1 Pseudomonadota bacterium
CAGCCGCCGATACCTCGGCCAGTAAGTCGATCCGATCCCCTTGGCGGCTGGGAAACCTCCCTTCCGGCCGCCCGAATGCCCCACCTTGCGTGGGGCATTCGTTTTGTGGGTTACGCATGTCGATGTACCTTGCTGACTGCGTTCAAATACCACGTGACCAAGATGCCCACCACGACCAGGCTGGCCGCACCCGCAATCCAGAATCCGGCCGCGCCGCGCGCCGGGCCAAGCCAGTCGGTCAAACCGAGCAACACCCCGCCTCCCAGGCCCATGCCCCATAACGTGATGGTGTAGATCACCATCGGTACCGTCGACTTCTTGTAGCCGCGCAGGGTATTCACCGCGATCACCTGGAGAGCATCGGCCAGATGATAAAAACCAACCAGCACGATCAGGGAAGCCGCCGCACTGATGACCTCTGTGTCGGGGGTGTAAAGCGCAGCGATCGTGTCCGCGCCGATCCAGAGCACCGAAGTCACCACCGTGGCGAAAATCAGGCCGATGCGAATGCCGTTCAAGGCGTGGCGACGTGCCTGGTCGGGTTGTCCCGCCCCGAGCGACTTGCCGGCCAGGATCGCCGCCGCATTGCCCAGTGACAGCGGCACCATGAATGCCAGCACGGCAAGATTGGACGCAATCTGATGGGCCGCCGAAGCGGTGGGTCCCAGACGGGCGATGAACAACGCCATGAAGGTGAAGGCCGTTACATCGGCGAGAAACGTGAGGCCAATCGGGATGCCCAGCCGGAGGAAAGCTGAAATGGTTTTCCAATCGGGGGCAGCAATCCGTTTTCGGAGTTGGTAAGCCGCATATTCGCTTTGCCGCAGGCACCAGAACCAGGCCAGAAAAGCGATCAGCCAGGCGTCGATACTGCTCGCCACGGCGCAGCCGGGACCACCCAGTGCCGGTGCGCCCCAAAGCCCGTACATGAATATCGCGTTGAGGGGCACCTTCATCACCAGAGAAAGCAGGTTGAAGGCCATCACCGGACGCGGCTTGCCAATGCCGGTGGACATGCCGATGAAAAGGCGAAAGGCGAGGGTGCCGGGAACGCCCCACGCTGAAGCATCGAGGTAGGCGCGCACCTTGATCTCGACGTTCGGTTGTAAGTCCGAGACCGCGAGGAGGGGTTCAGGATAGATCAGCATCAAGATGGCAATAATCGCAAGGACCAGGACAATCCAAATGCCTTGATGGACTTCGTGGCCGACCAGCCAACCTTGATTGGCGCCATGGTGGGTGGCCACGATCGGTGGCAGGGCGAAGAGAATCCCTGACAAGGCCATCACGATGGTGACCTGGATCGACGCGGCAACCCCGACCGCAGCCAGGTCGAGGGTGGAGAGTTGCCCCGCCATGACCGTGTCGATGACGCCGTTGCCGATGACGGCCAGTTGGGCAACCAGCATCGGCCAGGCCAGGTGCAGCAGTTCCCGCGTGGGCGTCAGTGGGGCTCCCATGACGTGGGATCAGGATGGCCGATTGATCGGGAGGTCAGACCTCGATCAAGTCGAGCGACAGGGCGGGGGGC
>JBAXSA010000707.1:0-1525 GCA_037130945.1 Pseudomonadota bacterium
GTGGTTCCCTTTGCTCTGGTGGATAGTGGCTTACGTTGGCATGCCCGAGTTTATGACAGAATGTTCAGTGCATTTAGGGACTTGGTAGTTTCTCGGATGGAAGATCCTGTCTTGCTCGGGGATCAAAACGTCGCTGCCCATGAGAAAGCCGATCATGACATCCAGTGGTCACGCATCGTGACATTGGATCTGGTACCGCATCCGAACCAAGCGCGACCGAAGATTGTGGAAAAGGACTTCCGCATGACGGATGGCCACCGCATTTTGAATGTCCGCGCCGCCATCGCCGGGTATGTTTTACAGCAGTGGAACGTAGACTGCAGTCCGGATCACAGTCTGGACCCCAAACATTATCGGCTATGGTTAAAGGATGCTCTTGTCCTTTATGGGGTTGAAAATGCAGTATTGGCACCCGGTTACCAGAATCCCCGATGATTGGCCACCCGCGCACCGATGATCCAACGAGAGGAAACAAAAGCATGATCCAACAGCCAGCATTGACCTCGACATTACTTCGGCAGCATGTTGATGACTTCATCAAGGTGCGTGACAGCTATGTCATCTATGCGAGAGTACTGCAACGCCTGCTTGAAAACGCCTGCAGAACCAGCTTTCCCACGGCACTGGTGCAAACCCGTGCCAAGACGGTGTCGAGTTTCGCCGAAAAGGTCGCGCGCAAATTCGACAAAAACCCTGATCCGGTCAACCAGTTTACCGATCTTTGTGGCGCCCGGGTCATTGTGCAGACCAACGATCAGGTTCGGGGTGTTCGCGAATTCATCGAGTCAAACTTCACCATCATCAAGGCAGATAACAAGGAAGTGCTGTTGGGCAGCGACCGGTTCGGATACCGAGACATGCACTACATCGTGCAACTCCATCCGGATCACGATGCCCTCCTCGGCATACAGCCAGAGGAACGCCTGGCGATTGGCGAGCGCAACGCCGAGATCCAGGTGCGAACCTGGATTCAGCACGCCTGGGCCGACACCCTGCATGATCGGATCTACAAGGCGAGGATCAAGGCCTCGTCCGATGAGACGAGAACCGCCAACCTGCTGGCCGCGCTTCTGGAGGAGAGCGACAAGGGTCTTTGTCACCTGGCCACCCATCTGGATGGCATCATCGCCAATTACACCGCCCATGCGTCAAAAACCGAGGTCGCAAAGGAAATCGAGATTCAGGCGCTGCTTCTGGGGAACGAGCGGGATGAGGACAAAAAGCCGGGATTGGCACTGGCATTGGCCAAGCTCCATGCGGCCAGCGGAGAGAATCGGGCCGTTGTGACCCTGCTGGAACCCCACAAGGAATCGCCGGTTGCCATTCGGCCAGCGCTGCTGCTCCAACTTTGGTCAGAGCCTGTGCGCGGCGCATCGCGATGCACCGTCCAGCCCGGATTACATTCAGGGAAAGCGGTATCTGGAAGAGGCACTGAAGCTTTGTGAAAGCCGGGAGATTCGATTTGTTCACAATCTGCGTACCCGAGGCAGCCTGCATGCACAGGTACTTGCCCATCTGGGGTGGG
>JBAXSA010000708.1:0-1522 GCA_037130945.1 Pseudomonadota bacterium
GAATTTCAACGCATTACGGGCGAATACCCGGCCTATCGTCCCGGCGGCTGCCAGACCTGCGACTACACCGGCTTTCGTGGCCGGCTGCCGGTCATCGAAAGTCTCGAAATGTCGCCCGCGCTACGCCAGGCCATCGTTTCGGGCGAGCGCCGGCTGGGGGAACTGGCTCGCGTCGCGGGGGGATACCGGCGTTCAATGGCGGCCAGCGCCAAGGACTGGCTGGTTTCGGGGCAAACCACACCCGGCGAGGTGCAGCATGTCCTTGGCCTGGGTTTTTGGCGCGAACTGGCTGTAGAACACGGCGTCAATCCCGAATCTCTCAGTGCCAACCTGGGACAGGAAAGCCAGCCGGGAAGCCGCATGAAGGTGCTGATCTTATCGCGGGACGCGGCGCTGTGTGCGAGCCTGGCCGAAGGCCTCTCTTATGGTATCGAGCGGGTGAATGATGATGAGGCCGCCACCAGCTATCTCAAACAGAACAGCGATGTGATTGGCCTGGTTGTTGATGCACAGCTTGCCGAGGGTTCGCTGGAGGCCTGGCTGACACGCCTCCGCACCAACCTGGCATGGGCCGGGCTGCCCGCCCTGTTTGTCACCCGGCCGCAGGATACGGAACTGAAAAACCTGCTCACAAAATTCGACGCGCCCAACGTCGAGCTTGACGAAGATCAACCCCAAATTTTGCAAGATGCGTTGACCCACCTGCTGCAAGGAAAACGCTGAATTTAGTCATTTCCCATTTTCCGGAGAGTACAGATGAAAAGAAAACTGGGCTTCACCCTCGTCGAGATCCTCGTCGCGGTGGCACTCGTCGCGGTCTTGGCGGCGGTCGGCGGCCTGTCCTACCAGTATTATGTCATCAAGGCCCGCGTCACCGAGGCGCTTGAATTTGCCGATGCCGCTCGTTTGCGGGTGGATGTTCCCCTGGCGGTGGGGGGCGTAATAGACCCCAATCTGCTGCCGGGTGGAAAGGTCGGCATGATGGCCGAGCTGAAGTGGAGAAATACACCCACTGCTGCGCCTGGCACGAGTACCGGCAAAACGCCCCTGGGCTATATCCTTGCCACCATGAACCTGCCGGGGCTGGGCGACAAAGTCCCTGTCCTCGCCCTGCAACGTCTGGCCGATGGCACTTGGCTGTGTGTGAGCGCAGCTCAGGTCGGAGAGAAGGATGCCTTGGCGGAAAGCTATCTTCCCTCGACCTGCCGGGGGGTGGCCATGGCGGCACCCAAGTCGGCAACCCCGGCCCCAACCTGCCCACCCGGCCAGGAGCTGGTGACCCTGCCGACCGGCGCGAGTTGTACGCCCCAATGTGCCGCAGGTCAGACCCGCAATAGCGCCAATCCCACCCAGTGCAAGCAGGATCCATCAACCGCCACTCCGGTCACCCCTGTCGTACCGGTTGCCAAACCCACGGCACCAGTTGTACCCGTCACCCCAGCCGCCCCGCCCGCAGCACCAGGCGGTGCCCCACCAGGCGGCACTGCTATACGCCCAGGGGATGCCGCAAGGAAGGATCTAC
>JBAXSA010000709.1:0-1517 GCA_037130945.1 Pseudomonadota bacterium
GACTCCAGATCGTCCTCGGCGCGATCCGGGTCTCTCAGAACCGGCACGCGCTGGCGATCTTCAATATCCAGCAGCGTGCGCAACGAATGGCGTGGCAAATCCACCCGAACCGGTGGCTGACGGATCAGCTCAACGATCTGGCCAGCCGTGTGAGGTGCCTGGGCAGTCGTGGTGGGCCGCTCCGGCAAAGTCCAGCGCCACAAGGGCCGGGTCATGTCATGGATCCAGCGCAGGGTGGTAAATCCCCAGACCCCCATCCCTTGGCGCAGGCCGCGCACCAGCCGGGGATCGGTGACGTTGAGAAAAGCCAATGCGGCCCGGCTGCCCAGGTTCAGGCGTTTTTGGCCGCGCTCTTCCAATACCTCGCGGAGCTGAATCGTTACCGCCCCGAAATCGATCCCCACCGGGCAGGGTTTTTGGCAGCGATGGCAGACCGTGCAATGGTCGGCCAACTCGTTGAATTCACTGAAATGACGGCGGGAAAGACCGCGCCGGGTCTGTTCCTCGTACAGGAAGGCTTCGAGCAGCAAGCCCGTGGCCAGGATCTTGTTGCGCGGCGAATAGAGCAGATTGGCTTCCGGCACATGGGTCGAACACACCGCCTGACACTTGCCGCAGCGCAAACAGTGTTTGATGGCGTCGTTGATGGCTCCGAGCTGGCTTTCTTCCAGAATCAGGGCCTCCAGTTCCAGCAACCGGAGGGAGGGTGTATAGGCCCGTTCCAGACCGCTACCAGCCAACAGCTTGCCGCGATTAAAATGACCCTCGGGATCAACCTCGGCTTTGTAGCGGCCAAAGGCCTCCAAGCGTCCGGCCTCCAGGTAGCGCAGCTTGGTCATTCCGATGCCGTGTTCTCCGGAAATCACCCCGCCCAAAGATTGGGCCAGTATCATGATGCGATCGACGATCCGGTCAGATTCCTGGAGCATGGCGTAATGAGCCGAATGAACCGGGATGTTGGTGTGGACATTGCCGTCTCCGGCGTGCATGTGCAGTGCCACAAAAAGCCGTTCGTCGCGAAGCCCGGCATGGATCGCTTGCAGGCCCTCGCGCACCGGTGCCAGGGCTTGACCGGACAGGATTTCTTCGAGAACCTGTCCCACCTCGCGGCGGTAAGACACCCGGACATCCCGGCGCAACAGCAAGTCGATGAGATGATCCCCGGGCCGCCGTCGTGCCTGTTCCTCCGGGCCCAGTAACGGGGTTGCTTGCCCGGCGGGACTGTCTAGGCCCACGAGCATGGCCGCCCAACGATCACGCACTGCGGTCACCCGATCCCGGGCCTGGTGGCATTTGTTGGTCAACAGGCGGCGAGACTCCAAATTGTCGCCGTCATCCCCCTCTCGGGCGGCCGGACGGGTTTTCAAATACTCGATCATCGCTTCGGCAATGGCCAGTTTGTTGCGGATCGAATATTCGATGTTGATGCGTTCGATGCCACGGCTGTAGTCGCCGAGGCGTGGCAGGGGAATCACGACATCTTCGTTGATCTTGAAGGCATTGGTATGCGCCGAGAT
>JBAXSA010000710.1:0-1516 GCA_037130945.1 Pseudomonadota bacterium
GTGGGCGGCCCTGCGCCCCGAGGAGCGCTGGTGGCTTTTTGCCATGACCGTGGCCACCTTCTGCCGCCTTCGGAGGACCCCTTGCATGATTTATCTCCCAATACCTACACGGCCAGCGCCATCCAGTATTGAATCAGAAAGGAGGCCATATGAATGCAACAGAAAGAATATACGAAAAGGTAAAAATGCTTCCGGAATCGACTGTCAATGAAGTACTATATTTTATTGAATTTCTGGAAATCAGACAGGGAAAGCTGAAACCAATGAAGGATGCGCGAAAGGATATGTGGTTGTCGAACGTTTGGGGCTGTTCTCCGGACTTTCCGGATCGACTGCCCGATCCACCTCCTGAAGCAGTGGAGGTTCTGTAATGGCTCGTTTTGTTCTGAATACCAATGTTTGCATTCAGATTATCCGAGGGCGCAGTACCCAGCTTCATTCCAGGCTGGCTGAAGTGTCAAGGGATGATCTCGCTATTAGTGCCACGATCTCTGGCCATTAAGGGCGAGGGCGAAGACTTTCGCAGGGGAATGGTGGCCGCCTACAAAAAGATGACCGAGTGCATGCCGGACAACGGCATACAGGTCATCATGTTTACCCACCAGTCCGGTTCTATCTGGGCGGATATGGCCAATATTGTCTGGGCATCGGGCCTGCGGGCCACCGTCGCCTGGTATGTGGTCACCGAAACCGAAAGCGCCTTGCGCGAAGGAAGTTATGTCAAGGGCACCGTACTCCTCGTCTGCCGCAAGCGCCTTGGCAACCACAAGACCAGCCGCGATGATCTGGCCTGGGAAATCCAGGAGGAAGTCGCGGCACAGGTTGGTGCCCTCACCGGCTTGAATCAGGAGGCAAAGGGACTCTACCGTGACGAAAACGTCTTCGAGGATGTCGATATTCAGATGGCCGGTTACGCCGCTGCCCTGCGCGTACTTACCCGCTAAGCAATCATCGACGGTAGGGACATGACGGCCGAGGCTATCCGACCGCGCATCAAGAGCGAAACAACTTTTGTGGACAGCCTCATCGCATTCGCAGTGGACACCGCCAACCAGTGCCTGGTACCTCAAGGCCTTCCCAAGACCCACTGGGATAAGGCTAAGCGGCGTGGAGCGCCTCTATCTAAAAATGCTCGACCTGGAAGCCCATGGCGCCAAGACTTTGGACAACTATCAGAATTTTGCCAAGGCATTTAAGGTGCGCGACTTCAAACCATTGCTGGCCAGTCAGAAGGCCAACAACGCCCGGCTCAAGAGCGCAGTGGAGTTCGGACGGACCGAGATGGGTGATACCTCGGAGTTGAACCAGTCGGTGCTGCGGGCCGTTCTCTACGCCGTGATGGAACTTGTCAATGACATGGACGGCAACGATGTCATGGCTCATCTGACGTTGAACATCCCCAACTATTATGGCGACCTGACCCAGCGGGAGATGGCCATCGAACTGGCGGACTACCTGGCCAAACGCCTTGAAGAATCACGCCCTGAGGAGGCCAGCGCCGCCCGAGTGTTGCGGG